>VXLV01000009.1 GCA_009841405.1 Chloroflexota bacterium
GGGGAGGGGTAGGCTACGGGGCATCCACGTCGCTGCTCCTCCTCCGCCCAGCGTCAATCGAGTTCCGGCATATTGCGCGCCTCCAACATCGTCCGACGGAAAGCGTGGACCTGCCGCTCGCCCCGCTCCGTCAGCTCGGCGATGCCGCCAGCAACGCGCACATAACCCAGCGCCCGCAGCCGCGCCATCACCCGCCCCATCCGGCTCGGCCGCCAGCGAAAATGCGTATGCAGCGAGTCCATGCGGCATTCTATTGCATGCAGCGCCGTGTGCTGGTGATTGTGGATGTGCGCCAGCACAACCTGGTCGGCGAAACGCCGACGGCGGTTGGCGCGGCGGATCAAGGTCGAGAGCAAGCCGTAGCGCGGCGACAATACCCAGGCCAGCACGAAGAAAATGAAGATTATCAGCACCATGGAAGCGCTGATTGACGAATCCCAGCGCTCGGCCAGTTCCAGGCCCAGGAGGCGATTCAGAGCGGTGATGCCGTATGCAAGCGGGATGACGCCGAATAATTGCCCCCGCGCCAAGTCATAACCGAAGAAGGCGCCGCCCGCGCCGATCAGCGGGCCCAAAACCAGCATCAGCGACAGCCTGTCCGTCAGCAAGTAGGCGGCCGCCGGCGGAATGATGAAGAAGGCGATCACCAGAATCGAACCAACCGCGTCAAATGCGCCCACCGCCACCAGGCTGACTAGGACCATCAGCGCGTAGTTGAGCCGGCCGGGCCGAAATCCCAGCGCCTGCGCCAGGCCCGCGTCGAACGTGGAAAGTTTGAGCTCCTTGTAAAAGACCAGCACAAATGCCAGGCTCAGCGCGGTCATCACCAGCATGACCATGATCGACTTTGGGAAAAAGACCAGCAGCGGCTCGCGCTCCAGCAGGCCGGCGCTGTAGGCCTCTGCCGGCGTATAATCGCCGCAGTTGCTGCAAATCCTCCGGAACTCCGCGCCATCATCGCGCGGGCTGATGCCCAGCTCGCGGCAGTTGACGCATTGGCGCGCGTGCTTGGCCGCCGGATGATCGGGCCTTATCGTGACCGACTCGCAATTCTCAAAGCAGTGGCTGTTGGTATTCGCCCAGGCCAGGCCGATCTCGCCCACCAGCACCGCGTCCTCGTCCAGGTGCGCGTCTTCGACATAACGCGAGACCAGGATCACAGCGATAGCGAAGAGCAGCGGAAAAGCCAATCCCAAAGCGGCGTCCTGCCTGACCAAGCCCGAACGGTAAAGCATCTCCGTCAGCGCGACCGTAGCCACGCCCGCCAACGAAGCGCCAAGGATCAGCCAGGGCGACGACGTATCGCCATCCATGCCGAAGGTCTTTGTCATGAGCAGGAAGGCGACAACGATGCCCAGCAGCACGGTGTGGCTGATGGCGTCGCTCGTCAGCGCCATTCCCCGCAGCAACAAGAAGGCGCCCAGCAGCGCGCCGCAGACGGCGATCAGCCCGCCGACCAGCACGGCCGTGTTCTGCGGCGACCGCAAGAATGCGTTCAATTCTTCGCGAGTGAAGACGCTCAGCAGCAGCTCGATCAGCCCGCGTTCCAGCAGCATCATCGACGTTGCTCCGCCTCGCGCAGTTTGCGCTCCAGCTCGGCGACTGCCGCGGCCGGCAACAAGGCCGTGATAGACGCGAGCCGGTCTTCTTGCGCGGCCGGCAGACCCAGCTCGTCGGCGTGCAGGCGATACATATCCCAGAGCTTGTCGTTATGCGCGTTCCGGCGCGCCTGCTGGACGCCGGCAGCGGTAAGCCGCCAACCGGTCTCGCTGAAGGTCGCTTGCCCATCCGCTTGCAGTTGGCGCAAGCCCAACTCGGCTCGGCGATCGCCAACGCCGCGGATGAAGTCGTCGGGCGCTGGCGCATCGACCCCGCCATGACGCAGCGCGTAGCGGTAGAGGTCGCGCAGGGTATGCTGCGCGGCGAAGCGACGGCGGTTCGCCCGCTCGTTAAGCCGGCGCCATAACAAGCCGCGCTCGGGTGACAGCGTAATCGACAGCAAGACCAGGCCGAAGGCGACGACTATAATCATGGGGCCGGTGGGGATATCGCTGTCCATAGCGCTGATGACCGCGCCGACCCCGCCCGCGAACGCGCCGAAGACCGCGGCCAGAATAACCATCTGATCCAGCTTGCGCGTCCACTGGCGCGCGGCGATGCCGGGCGCGATCAAGATGCCCACCATCAAGATCACGCCCGCCAATTGCAGTCCCAGCACAATCGTAATCACGATCAAGGTCGACAGAACCGTGTTGATGAGCCCGGTCCGCAAGCCGTTGACGCCGGCGAACTCCGCGTCAAAAGTAACGAGCTTGAATTCCTTCCACATCAGCGCGACTGTGAGCAAGACCAGGGCGCCGACGCCGCTGACCAGGCGAAGGTCGCGTTCGATGATAGCGGCCGCCTGGCCGAAGATGAAGTGATCCAGGCCGGCCTGGCTGGCGTCCGGGATGGACTGAATATAAGCCAGCAGCGCGATGCCGGCGGCAAACCAGGAGGCGAGCACAATGCCCAACGCGGCGTCCTGCTTGATGCGCGTCGTGCCCATGATCGCCGCCACCATGCGCAAGCCAAGCCAACTGGCGACGCCGGCCCCGATCAAGAGCAGGCTCAATTCACGGCCCGCCAGCAAAAAAGCCACCGCCACACCCGGCAGCGCCGCATGCGACAGCGCGTCGCCGACCAGACTCTCCCGCCGCAATATGGCGAAGCAGCCCAGCACGCCGCTGATCGCGCCCAGGATCGAACCGCCCAGGGCGACCACGCGCACGGTATAGCTTAGACGCAGGCCGAAGAAATGCTGGCTAATAGGAATCAAGAGCGCGACCGCGATGGCGCCGATCATGAACCATACGCGCCGATCAGCGGCGGAGAGCGCGCTTGCCCGCGCCATCATGGAGCCCCGCTCTGAAGATGCGCCACGCGGCCGCCGTAAGTCCGGCGCAGATTCTCACGCGTGAAAGCCTGCGCCGTCGGTCCTGACGCAATCACCTCGACATTGAGCAGGGTCACCCAGTCAAAATACTGCGCCACCGTCTGCAAGTCGTGATGCACGACCAGCACGGTCTTGCCGCGCCCGTTGAGCGCTTGCAAAATCTGTACGATAGCGTTTTCGGTCACGGCGTCCACCGCGGCGAAGGGCTCGTCCATGAAATAAATCTGCGCGTCTTGCACCAGAGCCCGCGCCAGGAACGTACGCTGCTGCTGACCGCCCGAGAGCTGGCTGATCTGACGCGCGGCGAAGTCCGCCATGTCCACCTGCTCCAGCGCGTTAAGCGCCAGTTCGCGTTCCCGCTTGCCGGGCCGGCGGAACCAGCCCAGCTTGCCGTATAACCCCATGGTGACGACATCCAGCACGGAAGTGGGGAAGTCCCAGTCGACGCTGCCCCGCTGCGGCACATAACCGACAAGCGAGCGCGCGCGTTCATAGGGCTTGCCGTAGAAGGACACAGCGCCCGCCGCGCGTGGTATCAAGTTGAGTACGGCTCTGATCAAGGTGCTCTTGCCGGCGCCGTTGGGCCCGACTACGCCCATCAAGACGCCCTTGGGCACAGCCAGGTCAATATCCCAGATTGCGGGCTTCTCGTTGTAAGCGACCGTCAGGTCGTCGACCGAGAGCGCCAATTGAGCGCCTCCGTCCGCGTGAACATCAAGCGCAGGCTCAAGCATCGCAGTCGGCATTCCAGAGCGCGTCCGGCGGCTTGGGCTCGAGCTCGGCCGGCCAGTCGCGGATATCGACCGTGACGCCCATGCACTGATACGACTGCATGACCGTCAGCGCATTTTGCGCCAGCATGCCGACGTATGTGCCGCCGAATTTGCCGGGCTCGCCCATTGCGTCGCCGTATAGCTCGCGCAGGCCAATGCGGACTGAGCGCCCCTGCGCCCGCAGCGCTTCTATGACGGCTTCGATGGTATCGGGCGGGATACTGCTTTCAACGAAGAGCACCGGAATATCATTGGCGCTGACGAAGTCTACCGTCTCCTGAATATCGCCGACCCCGGCTTCATCTTCGGTGCTCAGCCCTTGGATCGCTTGCATGCGCCAGCCGAACGCCGCGCCAAAATACTGAAAGGCGTCATGGCTGGTCACCAGATAGCGCCGCCCCGCGTCAACCGAGCGCAGGCCCGCGTCCGCCCAGGCGTACAGCAGATCCAACTGTTCGATATAGGCGGCCGCGCGGGCTTGGTAGACATCGGCGTGGCGCGGGTCGAATTCGGCCAGGCGATCCGCCAGGTCTTGCGTCGTCAGCTGCCAATTGCGCGGATCGAACCAAAAGTGCGGATCGTCCACATCGAGCAACGTATCCGAAAGGTCATAGCCACCGATGATATAACCCGCGTCTTTCACCGGCGCGCCCAAAGCGTAGACAGCGACGCCTTGCTCGGCCAGCGCCTTGAAGACGGCGTCAAACTGCCCTTCCAGCCGCAAGCCGCTGTATACTACCATCTGCGCCTGATTCATCGCGACGATGTCCGATTCCGTCGGCTGATACAGATGCGGGTCCACGCCCGGGCCCATCAGCGCGGTCAGCTGAATGCCATCCAATCCGCCGACCAGGATCCCAAGCAAATCCGCCGCCTGGGTGGTGGTGGCGACAATCGAAAGTGAATCCTCGGCGCCATCGCCAACGGCTTGCGGCACGCCCGCCATCAGCAGCAGCAACAGCGCGCAAATCCGGAAAATCTTCAACACGCTTCGATCCCGACAGGAAATTTCAGTCCAATTAAGTATATTTTTAGACCAACTTAAAAATCCTGTCAAGGGGATGAGCAACCCGTATGTGGAATTGGCAGAATACGCGGAGGCGGCGCGGATTTAGAAGAAGCGCCAGCGCTTCTTGGCTGGCGGCTTCAGGCCATGGGTCAAGCTCGTCAGCCCGCCCGCAACCGCCGAGAACAGCGGCCGCTGCTCGGCGAATAGCTCCTCGCCGCCGCGCAGTGGACTGCGGCGATTCACCATCTCAAAATAAGCGCCTTCGCGCCGCATGATGTCCATCGTGATTTCGCGCGTGAGCCCGCCCTCCCAGCGCCAGCGCTCAGGGAAGAAGTAATAGTAGAAGGTATAAGTCGCGGCGGTATTGGCGCTGACCGCGCGATTGTTGTAAGACCACAAGTCTTGCGCCATTTCGCTCATCAGAACCAGCGCGCCTGTCGCGGCGAATTGCGCTTGGTATGTCCCGCTGGCGCCATCGACATCGACGATGCCCTTGAAGTAGCCCTCGGGATGAATGTGCTGGTCGACGGCGCGGCGATAGGTCGAGGCGGCGCTTGCGACGCGCTCTTCGTCCTTGAGCAGGATGCCGGCGGCCATCACTAGCGTCGCCAGCCAGAGCGCCCGCAACAAGACTTCGCCGGCGGCGTCCAGCTGCTGCCGCGCATCACCCGCCACAACACGGAAGTCGCAAGCGCCGTCGCGCCAGTCGGGATGATCCCGCAGCAGCGACATCACCGACAGCCAGCCGAAGCGGCGCTTGATGGCCGACAAGCCCGCCAGGTCATCGCCGCTCAAGTCCTGGCGGCGCACAATCTCTATCGCCCTGCGGCCGGCCGCGGCGTCGTCGTGGAAAACGTATCGCAGCGCCTGCAACTGCGCCAGCGCCAGCGCGTCCGCCGGCTGCCCGTCAAGCCGAGGCAACGCGCCGCGAATCGGCTCGCGGTCTCGGTTGTCCCGCGCCAACTGCAAGTCGCTCGCGGAAAACAGCAGATATTTGGGCGTCACAGCTTCTCTCCCCGCGCACGACGCTGCATGGACAAATGCGCCGCCGCCCTAACTTGACCCCGGCAGGTCCTGCTCGTCGTCAGGAAACAGGAGCGGCGAACCGCGATTGGGATCCAGCCGTTGACGCGGCCGCAGATAATCTTCCGTCTCGTCCGAAGCCGGCGCGCCCGCCGGCTGATCAGTTGCTGAGCCTTGCGCCCGGCGGCGTCTACGGCGGCGAAAAACCAGGACATAGACTACGACGCCGAGCAGAGACAGCACGACTATCGCGCCGGCAGCCGCCAGCCCGGCGCCGAGCAGCGTCTGCTGGGCCGCGCTGTCGAGGGCGCCCACGATGGCTACCGGGTCGGGCAGGTACTCGCCAACCAGCCGCCTGGCGCCAAAATCAATCCGCGCTGGCGCCGCGCCCGGCCGAACCGACGCGCGGGCCGATGACGCCGTCGTGGCCTGGTATTGACTGCTCGAGATGACGACCTGATAGTCACCCGCCGGCAGCCCGTCAAAGCAGAGCAAGCCGTCATCCGCGAAAGCGCTGTCAATCAGCAGCAGCGACGCAATCGTAACGCCGCGCTCATTCAACAGGCTGGCGGCGACGCCGCGAGTTATCGGCGCTTCGTCGGCGTCGCGGAGGCCGTTGCCGTTGTCGTCGGCGTAAGCGCCGAGGCAGATTTGACCCGTGCCCTGCGCCAGCGCGGCGACCGCGCCCAGCAGCAAGCCCAGCCCTATCAGCAGCGCGCGCGAACGGCGCGTCATTGGCGCGGTCTCAAAATACGACATCAGCGGAAGCGCAGAATTACCGAGAAGGCCATGCCGCTGCAAAAGACCAAGCCCGCCAGCATGAGCACAAACAGACCGCTTAGCTCGCGCAAGATAGCCGGGTCGCTCCTCGCCTCCGGCGCATCGCCTTCCGCGATCGGCTGCAAAAGTGGGGCGGCCCCCCGGTCAACACCCGGCCACGCGCCGAATTCCACCGCAACATCGCCGCCGTCGCGCAGGTCCAGGCTCAAACGAGCCGCGCCCGTCAGACCGTAGCCAGACGGCGCAATTGCCTCAATGGCATAGCGCGGCCCGGGCAAGTGGAGCGGGCAATGCGGCTCGGAATTGCCGTCGGTCCGGTAGCGCAGCGTTTCGACATCTTCCGCGTCCATGAGCAGCACAGACGCGCCATTGAGGTAATCTTCGCCCGGCTCGCGCAGGCCATTCTGATTGGCGTCCGCAAACACGGCGAAGCAGAGTCTGGCGCGAATATCGGACGGGTCCAGCATGGGCGCGTCGGCCGCGGCGAGCGGCGCTGGCGGCAATCCGGCCACCGAAGTCGTACGAATCGCCACTGCGGTCGCTTCTTCGGTCGCGGCCTCGTCAGCCGCCCGCTCCTCCTCGGCGACCAGATCGGCTTCGAGAATCACGACCAGTTGCCGACCAATGGGCAAAATCGCATTGGGATCCAGCTCGTTAAGCGTTAGCAGCTGGTCAAGGGATACGCCGTAAGCATTGGCGATCGAAATCAGTGTCTCGCCAGCCGCAACAGTATGGACGAGGTCGCCGCTGTCTTGCGCTCCCGCGGTCATCGCAGCCGCAAGCCAGATTAGCGCGATACACAGTCGCCGCAATTTCCCTCTCCATCGTCTATACCAGCCGAGCAAACAGGCGCATTATAACATGGGGCGAAACCGGTTACAGTGCAAGCTATCGCTGGCCCGCCGCCCATAAAAGCCAAACGCGCTTGCGATACATTGCCCAAGACATAATTAGTATTTCGTAAGAATTGCTGTTTATCGTGATAGTATAAGTGTAGATGGAACAGGCATCGCTGACCTTTGGGGGACTCATGAGAGCAGTCTTCGCTCCTCGCTCCAAAGACATCGCCACCGAGACTAGGCTTTGTGCCGCCGTCGCCGCTTCAATCCGCTCCTTTCCCAACGCCACAATTCGGACTCCGGCTGATTCGCGCGTACAAAACGGGCGGCCTCAACGCGTTCCCGGCGCGGCCGCCGTCTGCTCAAACCCGCCATCCTTCCGTAGATCGCAAAACGAAGATTATGGTCAAGAGGTGAACAATCGCCATGCAGGTCCCGCGCAACAAGACAGCGTCCGCGAGCGACGGCAGCGACCGCCCAACCACGGGCCGAGCTGCCAAACCAGAACTCACGCGGACTGATCGGCTGCCAATCGACCAGCTCCTGCAAAAGCTGCGCGCCGAACGTCAGCAGCGCGCGCATAAAGACCGCTGCCTGTCGATGATCTCTCACGAATTGCGCACGCCCCTGGCTTCGATTCTGCTGTCGCACGACCTGCTCGCGAAATACAGCGCGCAAGCCACCGAAGAGGAACGTCTTCACTACCTGGACAATATCCGCCTGCAAGTGGCGAACCTCAACGACATCGTGCGCGATGTCGTCGATCTGAGCAAATCCACACCGGCGGAGTTGGACTTCAGTCCCGAGCGGCACGACCTGCTCACCCTCTGCCGCGACATCGTCGAGTCCTTCGAGCTTGTGTATCGCCAGACCCACCGCTTCGTCTTCCACAGCCCGCTCGCGGAATTACCGGTGGAGTGCGACCTTAAGCTGTTGCGGCGGGCGCTGTCAAATCTGGTTGGCAATGCGGTGAAATACTCGCCGACCGGCGGCGAAATCCGCGTTTGCGTTCAGCGCGACGGACGGCTCGCGCGCGTCACAGTCGCCGACCAGGGGATCGGCATTCCCCCGGACGATGCCGAGTTGCTCTTCCTGGCGTTTCATCGCGCGGGCAATGTCGGCGCCGTGTCCGGCTCAGGTCTGGGGCTGGCCATCGCCAAGCAGGCGATTGAATTGCACAGCGGCGAAATCGGCTTCGACAGCGAGCTCAACGTCGGCACGACCTTCGAGGTCACGCTGCCGCTGCGCCTGCCGCCCGCGCTTTCGGCGGAGGCGCTTCTGCTCGGGGCGCCGTCTTCCGCTACAATAGGGGCATGATCCGTTTCTGCCTTCCTTTGATTCTATGTCTGCTTGCCTCAGTCGCCGGCGCCCAATCGCGGGAGATCAACACCGACGACGCCCGCATTGAGCACGAAGGCGTCATCACCGGTTATCTCGACGCCGAAAACCCGCGTGATGTCTTCTTCGTCGACGGGCTGCGCGGCGAAGTCATTCGCTTTGAACTGATGGCCACCGACGGCGACCTCGACGCGATCCTGGCGGTATTCGACGATGTCGGCCAGCTGGCCCTCTACCGCGACGACAGCGCCGGCGCCTCGGGCGTCACGCATGACCTGACCATGCAGCGGACCGGGCGCTACTTCGTGGTGGCGGGCCGCTTTGGCTACAGCCTAGGGACGACCACCGGGCGCTACGAATTGCGCATGACCCGCAAGGGCGTCCTCTCCGAACGGGGCAGCACACTGCGCTATGGCGACTCGGTCATCGGCACGATCAGCGATACCAGCGCCGAGGTCTATTACACCATCCAGGCCGAGCAAGGCGACATCCTGACAATTTCGATGGTGCGCTCCTCAGGCACGCTTGATCCCTACCTGCGCGTGGTCAACAGCGACCGCTTCGTCATCGCCGAAAACGACGACCAGCCCGGCGCCGAAACGCGCAACGCCCGCATTGACGGGCTGATCATCCATAAGAGCGGCGCCTATATCATTATGGCCACGCGTTACGACGACAGCTCGGGCAGCTTCGTGCTGAGCGTCGACGAGGCGGATGGCAGCGGCCAGGGCCAATCGCCCCAGGCGCCCCTGCCGATAGCCTTCGGCGATACGCGCAGCGGCAGCCTCAACGCGGTGCAGTTTGAGCGCTTCTACGCCTTTGAAGCCGCCGAGGATGACCTCATCACGATTAGCATGGCGCGCGGCGAGGGGGGCGATCTCGACAGCTACTTGGTCCTGGGCGACAGCGAATTCGCGCCGCTCGCCGAAGATGACGACAGCGGCGACGGCCAGAACGCCAAAATCATCGACTTTCGCATTCCCGCCGCCGGCCAATACCACATCACCGCCACGCGCTTTGACGGCAATATCGGCACAACCAGCGGCGACTACCGGCTCAGCCTCGAATTGCTCGACGACCCCTTCGTGGACGTGCCGCCCGGCGCAGTCAGCCTCGAGCTCGGCGCCAGCGTCAGCGGTCGCATCAGCGCCGAGAACCCGGCCGACACCTACGCCTTCTACGGACGCCAGGGCGATATCGTGTCCATCTCGATGACGCGCGTGGACGGCAATCTGGACGCGCTGCTGGAGCTGCTGAACGGCGCGCAAGAAGTCGTCACGCGCAACGACGACCGCGCCGCCAACGACCAGAACGCGCTGATCAACCATTTCACGCTTCCGGCCACGGGCACCTACTACATCCGCGCGCGCCGTTACGCCGGCACCGACGGCGACCCCGACACCGCCGGAAACTACGTGCTCGTCCTCGCCGAGCGGGCGGGCTGACCAACGCGCAGCCGATATGCTTGACAAGTTGTCTAAGTCAGAGGACAATCAGGCTGGCCGAAAGATATGGAGGCGACGCCGGTGACCGCACTAGAACGAGGAACATCAACGCAAAGCCCATCCGCGAACACTGTTGCGCCGACTAGCGAACGAGTAGCGGTATTGGAAGAGCGATCACTGCACGCCGCTACCCAGGCGCAATTGCACAGGGTGGCGCTCGCGCTCTTTCTTGGCATAGTTGGCACACTCGGCGGGCTGATTCTCCACCTGCATAATCAACAGATCGCCCTCATCGAAAAACTGTTCTCCGGTTGACGGCATCCGATTGGACTTAAGTTAGCCCCCAGCGCCGCCTCTTCCCAACCTGAGCCCGGCTCCATGGCGTTACCCTGCGACTTCCTTGCGCGCCCCCACACGACGCGCTATGTTACATTCTGTATCGAAATTGTCTCACTCGTCAGCAAGAAGGACGGGAGAATAGACCCATGTCGACCAGCCGCCAATCGATTTCCGCTGTCAATAGCGCACGCTCCCCGCGCTTGCGCAAAGAAAGACGATTCCGTTTCTTTCTTCTGCTGGCATTGCTGTGCCTGGCGCTGATACTGCCAACAGTTGCATCTGCCGATGGCTGGATGTCGTATGGACAGACAGTAACCGGCTACATCGCCCGGAATGATTATCAGGATTCGTGGCGATTCTCGGCCACGGCGGGCGACACAATTGCAATTCAGTTGCAACGCACTAGCGGCTGCGTCGACGCGCACTTTTCGGTCTTCAATCCCAGCGGCAGTATTCTTGGATTTAACTGGGAGTATCTTGGGCAGTTTAGAGGTTGCAGCGTTCGCGACACATTTAGGGTTCGCGGATTGAAGCTAAATCGTAGCGGAACGTATACGGTCAGAGTCAGCCGCTTTGGGGGACCGTCTGCTGGTGGAGAGGGCGGATACCGTCTTACTCTAACGCTTCAACAGGCCGCCTGCAAAAGGCTCGGCGCGAAACTCCGCCCCGGCGTCCGCGCAAAAAACGCGCTCAGCGGCGTTATCAACATCCGCGCGCAGGCGTCAACGAGCGGACGCAAAATCACCGAACTCGGTTCGGGTGCGGTCGTCGATGTCCTGGACGGACCGGTAAACGCCAACGGCTACTACTGGTTTAAGATTCGCCACGGCGACACCACCGGCTGGGCGGCAGAGAGCGGCAACTGCAAATACTGGCTGCAGCAGACTAACGACACGGTAAGCAAAGACAAGCAAGTGAAACCGGGAGAAGCCATCGTCGTCGATGGACGCTGTACGCTTAATGATGCCATCACGGCCGCCAACACCGACCGCCAGAGCGGCAACTGCCCCGGCGGCAACGGCAATGATTCCATCCGCCTGAATACAAACGTCACGCTCAGAAGCAAGCTGCCAAGTATTGAGTCGGTGGTCAAGATTGAAGGTAACAATCGTACTATCAGCGGCGACAACCGTTACCGGATATTCGAGATAGCGGCGAACGGACGGCTGACGATTCTTTATCTGACGCTGCGCCATGGCAAGACTGACAGAAACGGCGGTGCTATCCTCAACAGTGGTACACTCTATGTCCGAAGCAGCGAGTTAAAGAACAGTCATGCTAACCAGCATGGCGGCGCGATTTTCAGCAGCGGCGATTTGACCATAAGGAATAGCGCTTTTGGAAACAATACTGCGGGTGGTTCCGGCGGCGCGATTCGCAACAGAGGCACGCTGCGAGTCTACGGCAGCAGTCGCTTCACCAGCAATATTGCGGAGGACCGGGGCGGGGCGATTCGCGATGATGGCAACACCATCATCTTGAGTGATAATACTCGCTTCTCGAACAACAGCCCACAGAACTGCGTCGGCCTCGACTGTGGCGATGTTCCCGCGCTGGATCCCAGCTTGCCGTACATTGACTTCGACTTCTCGCTTACAAAGACGCTGCCGGAAGGCGACGAGTTCCACCGGATCCAACTCCGCCTGACCGACCCGGGCAACGTGATATCGGTTCGGATGACCGCCCTTAGTAGAGGCATGGTCCCGGGTCTGACGCTCTGGGGCAGCGGCAATGAGCTAGTAACGGATTCCAACGAGGGGGGCGGTAATGTCGCCGAATTGGAACAAGTCGAGTTGGACGCAGGCTTGTATGAGATCAGCGCCTGGACCGTTCGCGGCGGTGGCCGATACAAGCTGCAGGTCTATAACGGGGGACTGCCGGCGATATCGATTCCACCACTCGATCCGGACCTGCCCACCCTGCACATCAACAGCACCACCAAGCCCTATTCGCTCGCGGCGGGCGACGCATTTGAGCGCTTCCAACTGCGCCTGACCGAGCCGCATACCCTCTCCTTCCGTATTACCGCCTTCGATCCGGGCATGTTCCCGGCAATGACGATCTGGAGCGACGCGAACGAATCGCATAAGGACATCAACGACCGTGGGGCGTATTACGCAGTACTGGAGAACATCAAGCTCGACGCCGGCTACTACCACGTCGTCGCCTGGACGAACGGCGGGCCCGGCGGCGACTACGTGGTCGAAGTCTACGACGGCGCCTTGCCCGCGCCCCTCGACCCGCCCGAACCCCAGGCGACCGCCACCTTCACCC
>VXLV01000085.1 GCA_009841405.1 Chloroflexota bacterium
TATTCTCTTTTCCGCTGTGCGTCGGGGGGGGGCCGCCCCCCCGCCCCTGCCCGCCCAAAGTAACGCCACCACCCTCATGCGCGTAAGCGACCTGCGCAGGCACTTTCCCGTAGCGCCGACTATGCGCGAGGCGCTGCAGCGCGTCACGCCCACGCCGATTCGGGCGGTCGACGGCGTCGATTTGCAGCTGCGCGCCGGGCAAACGCTGGGACTGGTCGGCGAAAGCGGCAGCGGCAAGACCACCCTGGCGCGCGTCATCATCGGGCTGGAGCAGCGCAGCGGCGGCAAGCTCGAGCTGCTGGGCCTGGACGTGCGCAACAGCGTCCGCGAGCGCAGCCCGGATGTGCTTGCCTGGCTGCAAATGGTCTTCCAGAATCCGCAGAATTCGCTGAATCCCTATCTCTCGGTTCGTCAAGCAATACGCCGGCCGCTGATCAAGCTGCGCGGCATGCCGCCTGACGAAGCCGATGCCGAAGTCGCGGCGCTGCTGGAGCGGGTCAGTCTGCGCGCCGAATACGCCGAACGCTACCCGGATGAACTCAGCGGCGGAGAGAAGCAGCGCGTCGCCATCGCCCGCGCCTTCGCTGCCAACCCGGCCTTGATCATCTGCGACGAGCCGGTCTCCGCCCTTGACGTCTCGGTGCAGTCGGCCGTGCTCAACTTGCTGGCCCAATTGCAGGCAGAGCAGGGCAGCGCCTACCTCTTTATCTCGCATGATTTGTCCGTCGTCGGCTACCTGGCGGATACGCTCGCGGTGATGTACCTCGGCCAACTTTGCGAAGTCGGCGAAGCGCGCGAGCTCTTCCAGCCGCCCTACCACCCCTACACTGAAGCGCTGGTCTCGGCGATTCCGGTGGCCGATCCGGGCCACAAAACCGAGCGCATCCTGCTTAGCGAAAACCTGCCCAGCGCGCAGAACCTGCCCAGCGGCTGCCGTTTTCATACGCGCTGCCCGCGCAAGATCGGCGCGATCTGCGAGCGCGACGAGCCGCCCTGGCGCGAAGGCGACGCCGGCCACCTCATCCGCTGCCACATCCCGCTGGATGAGCTGGCGACGCTGCAAGCTGATCTTATTCTGGCGGAAAGGGAAGACTAGCCGCAATGCTGCATTTCCTGCGCCGGCGCTTCGCCTTCTTTTTCTTCACCTACTTGCTCAGCTCACTGATGATTTTTCTGCTGCTGCGCGTGCTGCCGGGCGATCCGGCGCGGGTCATCGCCGGTGGGCGCGAAGCCACCGAGGCGCAGGTGGCGGAGATCCGCGATAAGCTCGGCCTAAACGCGCCCTTGCCACAGCAGTACCTGACCTGGCTGGGCGACTTCCTGCGCGGTGATTGGGGCGATACCATCGCCTTCCGCGGCGCGCGCAACCGCGAGCTCATCACTGAGCGCACGGTCAATTCCGCGCGGCTGGCGGCCGTGGCGCTGCTGCTGTCCGTGCCCATTTCGCTTGCCCTGGGGGTGATAGCCGGGCTCAGCGAGAACAAGCTGCCCGATATCCTTATCTCGCTGCTGACGCTGTCGGTGGTCAGCCTGCCCGAATTTGTCACCGGTCTGTTCTTGATAAATATCGTGGCGCTGCGCTGGGGGCGCAGCCAACTGGCGGAGGCGCTGGGCTGGTGGTTCCCGGCCAGTTCAGCCGTGCCCGCCAACGCCTCTTTCAGCGAGATGCTGCCGGCGCTCTGGCTGCCGGCTTTCGCCGCCACGCTGGTGATGCTGGCTTACATCTCCCGCTTGACCCGCGCCGGCGTCATCGAGGAATTGAAACGCGACTATGTGCGCGCGGCCGCGCTAAAAGGCATCGCCTGGCGCGCGGTCATCTGGCGGCATGTCTTGCGCAACGCCCTGCTACCCACCGTCACCGTCATCGCCATCAGCATCAGTTGGCTGGTCAGCGGGCTGGTGGTCATTGAAGTGGTGTTCGGCTTCCCCGGCCTGGGCAGCCTGTTGATCGCCGCCATCGAACGGCGCGATTTGCTGCTCGTCCAGGCTATCGTCATGGTCACGGTGACCATCATACTCTTCGCTAATCTCTTCGCCGATATGGCATACGCCCTGCTGAACCCGCGGGTCCGGCTGGAGTGACGCCTGGCGTCGGCGCGGGAATGATCAAGGCAGCAGTTCGAGGAATTCGCCGTGGCGCGGTCGGACGAGGCTGAAATCGCGCCGGTCAAAGGTGGCGATGTGCTTTATGTCCAAGCGTTCGGCGATGGCGATAATGCAGCAGTCGACGATGTCGAGTTCAGCATCGGCGTAGGTGGATAGGACTTGGCGCACGCGCTGCAAGTCAGAAAACTCCAGCGGCGCAAACTGCGCGTCCAATTGCGCAAAGTAATCGAGGAACGTTTCGATGCCGCGATGTCCGAAGTCGCGGGTGATTAGATAGCAGACTTCAGGCAAGACGACATTGGGAACGAACAGTGTTTCGGTATTCTGCGCCACAAACTCCTCAGCATTGCGATGCCAAGGGTCTCGCAAATTGAACAACGCAAAAAGGAAGCCGCTGTCCACAACGAGTTTCAAGGCTCAGTGTTTCATGAATTTCTCATCGTAGATCTCTTGCAGGATCTGTCGACTGCTTTCATCAGTATTGGCGGGCTGCAAGATGTCGCCGTTTTCCAATCGCAGTTCTTCTAACTCCAAAGCGGCTTTCTTGGCAACACGCCCCAGGTCGGCGGCTGTCGCGTATTTTCTGCCCTTGGCGACCTCTAACGCGGTGTCATGGAGCTTAAGCATGTCGTACAGAACATCGTCAATGCCCCGGCTTTGTCGTTCAGCCAACGATTTGAGCCTACGCGCGATGTCATCAGAGATTTCGAGCATCATGGTCGTTTCCTCCGCTCAGCGCCATTGTACCATACACCGCTCCCAACGGAGTGATGCGCGCAGCTATCAATGGTTGGCGTCTCAGTCCGCCATCTCAACAAACTGGCGCTCGTAGAGTTCGAAGTAGAGGCTACGCCGTTGCAGCAATTCGGCGTGCGTGCCGACTTCGCGGATGCGACCGTCGTCTACGACACAGATCATATCAGCGTTGACAATGGTGCTGAGCCGGTGGGCGATCACGATGGCGCTGCGCTGGGCGAGCAGCTTCTGCAGGGCGTCCTGGATCAGCGCTTCGGTGACCATGTCGACGCTTGAGGTCGCCTCGTCCATGATCAAGATGCGCGGGTCGGCCAGGATGGCGCGGGCAATCGAGATTAGCTGGCGCTGCCCGACCGACAGGTTGGCGCCGTCTTCATAGATTTCCGTCTCGTAGCCCAGCGGCAAATCGCGCGCGAACTCAGCGACATTGGCCAGCGCGCCGGCGACTTCGACTTCGGCGAGGCTGGCGCCTGGCTTGCCAAAGCGGATATTGTCGGCGATGGTTCCGGCAAAGATAAAAGGGTCTTGCGAGACCAAGCCCATCTGCCGCCGCATAGAGCGCTGCTTTACCGCGCGAATGTCAATGCCGTCAATCAACAGCTTGCCGTCGCTGACATCGTAGAAGCGCGCGATGAGGTTGGCGATGGATGTTTTGCCGGCGCCGGTCGGCCCCACCAGCGCCACCATCGTGCCGGCCGAGACCTCGAGATTGATGTCACGCAAGACAGGCAGCCCCTCGCGATAGCCGAAATGCACATCGCGAAATTCGATCCGCCCCGCAATCGGCGGCATGTCGACGGCGTCATCACGGTCTTTGATGGCGGGCTCGGTATTGAGCAGGTTGATCACGCGCTCGCCGCCGGCCATGGCGGTCTGCATCGTGGCGTAAAGCTGGCTGAGTTCTTGCACGGGCAGGAAGAAGCGGTTGACGTAAGCCAGGAAGGCGATCACCGTTCCCAGCGTCAAATTGCCCTGCGCCACGCTGAGCCCGCCGAAGAGCAGCACGATGCCGGTCGCCGCCATGCTGAGAAACTCCACAGTCGGCAGGAAGACAAAGGACAGGGACATGGCGTCAATGTGGGCATCGCGATTGGCCTGGTTGACCTCGTCAAAGCGTTCGTAGGTGCTGCTCTCGTTGGCGAAAGCCTGAATGACGCGGATGCCGCTGAGGTTCTCCGCCAGGTCGCCGATCATGTGCGCGTTGCGAGCGCGGGAATTGCGAAACGCCACCTTGGCGCGTCGGGCGAATATCATTGTCGCCAGCACGATGACCGGGATGATGGAAAAGGTCACCAGCGCCAACTGCGCGTTCAGCGAAAGCATGACGATGATGATGCCGCCCAGCAAGAGGCTGTCCCCGGTTAGCGTAATCAAGCCCTGCGACAGCAGTTGATTGATGACGCCGACATCGCTGATCACCCGCGAAATCGTGACGCCGACGATGTGGTTGTCGTGGTATGAGAGCGGCAGCTCTTGCAAATGTCGAAACAGCTCGGAGCGCAGATCAGCCAGCACTTTCTGCCCGACCCAGCTTAGCAGGTAACGCTGCGCCATGGACGCCAGGTAGAGGCCGACGAAGGCCAGCAGCATGATCAGGGCGATCTGATTCAAGCCGGGGATGTCGCCGCTCGCGATGGGGCCGTCAATCGCCTGTTTGACCAGGTAGGGCGTGTAGAGCGTCAAGCCGGTGACGGCCAGCATGGCGCAGAAGGCGCCGACCATGCGCAAGGCGTAGGGGCGGACGAAGACGAGCAGGTACCAGAGCACGCGCAGGTTGAAGCTGCGCCCGTCGACCTTTTCGGCGTAGCCTTCGAGTGTGCTGCGCGGCCCGCCCGATCGCAGGCCCGCCGTGCCGATTGAGAAGCCTATGATTATCTCCGATTTCGTCTCGCAGTGGTTAAGGCAGGCTATTCGTCTTGGTCACCGGGCATGGGCTGAGGCAGCGTTTCGTCGGGCGGCGCGGGATTGAGTGGCGGTCGCCTGGGCGCCAGCCGTTTTTTGCAGGGGCGAGCCCTCGTTTTCGGGATACTTGACACAATTTTGAGTTGGATGGTGTACTAACGCAATCTTCGTGTCTTGGACAATTTTGGCTTTCAGGTACGATATGATTAGCCGGCGCTTTCGAGGTTAGTCTTGAGTTGCTGGATTGGCGGCGTCGTCTCGTCTGCGCGGCTCGGGCTTCTGCTGTGGACGTTTAGGGACGCGGCGCAAGAGTTTAGGCGCATCTTTGTCATCATAGTATATGATGTTGGCCGACGGCTTGAAAAAGACGGTTTTGGCTTCATCTCTGAACTTGAACTGTATGTCAGACATTAGTCATTTGCACCTATCTTGAATTCACTTTACCAGGAGGCAGGCCCGTCCCCATTCTCCGATGGGACCTGTGCCGTCCAAGTAGACGTGAAACTCATACAACCCCCATCCCTCGAACTTTAAGCTCGGGATAGCGTAGACTATACGGAAAATTGTCGTTTCTCGCAAATCAATCGCCAAACTGTCCACCCACAGCACTTCTTCGCCACCCGGCCCCAGCATCTGAATTGTAGCGGCATGTACGCGCCTATCGCTTGCAAATTCAGCCGCCCATTGAGATACGAGCAGAACGGGTGGTTCAAAGGGAAACGTTTCTCCGCTGATTGCCAGTCTTTCTCGTTCGACCGCAATCCAGCTTGTCATTACATTCCCCAAGCTGATTGTACCATCTTCTTGCGGCTCTACTTCCGTGCAGAGCAAGGTCCAGTCGTGGCGCATAAGGCGTTTACTCCCGCAGGTTGCGGTAGTAGATCTCGGCGTAGAGCCCGGATGAATGCAGCAGTTCCTCGTGCGTGCCGGCGGCGGCGATGCGCCCGCCCTGCAGCACCAGCACCTTGTCCGCCATGCGCACTGTGCTCAGCCGCTGCGCGATGATAAAGGACGTCCGCCCCACCATTAGCCGTTCCAGCGCCAGCTGAATCAGCCGTTCGGTTTCGGTATCGACGCTGGAGGTGGCGTCATCCAGCAGCAGGACGCGCGGGTCTTTCAGCAGGGCGCGGGCGATGGCGATGCGCTGCTTCTGCCCGCCGGAGAGGGTGACGCCGCGCTCGCCGACTTCAGTATCGTAGCCCTTTTCGGTCGCCATGATGAAGTCGTGCGCTTGCGCCGCCTTGGCCGCTTCGACCACTTCTTCATCAGTGACCGCGTCCAGACCGAAGGCGATGTTCTCACGAATGCTGGCCGCGAAGAGCACCGTCTCTTGCAGAACGATCCCGATCTGGTCGCGCAGCGAATTCAGGGTCACATCGCGCACATCGTAGCCGTCGACGCAGATGCGCCCGGCACTGACATCATAGAAGCGCGGGATCAAGTTGATGATGGTCGATTTGCCGGAGCCAGTCGCGCCCAGCAAGGCGACTACCTCGCCGACCTCGGCCTGGAAATCGAGCCGATCCAGCACCTTGCGTCCATTGAAATAAGCAAACGACACGCCTTCAAAGCTGACGCGCCCATCGACTTGCGGCAGTTCAAAGGCATGCGGCGCGTCCACGACCTCGGACTGCGCGTCCAGGATGGTGTAGATCCGCTCGCCGGCGGCTGATGCCATGGCCACCGCCGGGACGATCACGCCCAGCCGCCGCACTGGCGATATCAGCTGGCCGATATAGGTGGTGAAGGCGACCAACTCGCCGAGCGTCAAGTGATTCTCTATCACCAGCCGGCCGCCAAGCCAGATAATCGCGACGGTGCTGAGGCTGGCCAGAAAATCCAGCAGCGGGATATGCTGGGTCGTCACCTTGACCTGCTGCTGCGCCAGCCGGAACCACTTGCTGTTTTCGGCATCGAAGCGGTCAATCTCGGCGTCTTCCTGGGCGAAGGCTTTGACGATTTTGGCGCCGCGCAGATTCTGCTCCAGCACGGTCGTCATCTCCGCCAGTTGATGCTGCAACTCCAGCGACAGCGGTCGATAGATGCTGCCCAACCGGTAGGCGATGTATGCCAGCAGCGGGATCAGCAGCATGGACAGCAGCGCCAACTGCACGTTCATCAGCAGCAGCGCGATGAAGGTGAGCAGCATCAGCGTCGAATGCTGGAACAAGCGCACAAAGGCGCGCCCGGTCAAGAAGCGTATCCGCTCCACATCGGAGATTGAGCGCGCCAACAACTGGCCCGTTTGCGCCTGGTCGTGGTAGGCGAAGGAAAGCGAACTCAGCTTGTCGAAGATGGCGTTGCGGATGTCGTAGGCGACGCCTTGAGAGGCGACTTCCGTCCACCGGCCCAGCGTAAAGTCAACCAGGCCCTTGAACACGGTCAACAGCAGCAATCCCAGCAGCGACGACAGCAGTATGTCCATATTCTGCTGGATGACGCCGGCGTCGATGATCCAGCGGATGGTCTGCGGGATGATGACGGCAAAGCCATTGGTGAGTATGGCAAGCAGGTAAACGCCCAGGGCGATGCCGCGGTATTTCTTGAGGAAGGTGATACTGCGCAGAAGGGAACTGGCGGGCGCGGATTTATTGGAGAGCGGACTATCTAATGCGACTTTTGCCATAAGCGAGCGGGAAGAAGCGGCGACCTCCTTGGCTGGATAAGCATTAACTTACTTACCTTACAGACTTTACCGCGGGCATAAAAGCCCAATTTGGTTAGGAATATCCAAAGAGCGAACGCCGGCGAGCGACCGAATCGGTCGCCCCTACAACAGCATCTAAGCACGCGGCTAACTAAAAGCGGCGCGGCAGCCAGACGGTCATCTCGTCAACACCACGATTGTTCCAGGCGTAGTAAGGAATCAAGCGGATATCCAGGGCTTCTTCTTTTTCCGCCCCCGCCTCGAAATAGAGCGCGCCTTTGCCGTTGTCTTCGTAAAGGCGGCGCGCTTGGGCTTCAATGGTGACGACGCCGCCCAGCAGTTCGCCTTCCATCTTGACTTCCAGAGGCATATCATCCGGCGCGTACACTTCCAGGATCGAGACGCTATCGGGCAGGTCCATGCCTTCCAGACAGTAGACCATCGGCCCGCGCATTACGGCCAGGTGATTGCGGATCTCTTCCGCTTTGGGATGCGCCTTGATCATTCGCGGCCGCATTGGCAAGGTCAGCTCAATGACATCGCCGGCTTGCCAGGCGCGTTGGAGCTCGACGTAGGTCCCGGGCGCGAGCGGCGAGTCGCTTGCTTCGCCGTTGACTTTTAAGTCGGCCGCTTCGCACCAGCCAGGAATGCGCAGCATCAGAGCGACTTCGCCCGCCGGCGCCTCGTCGATGGTGATGCTGACGCGCTCGTCCCAGGGGTAGTCCGTCCGCTGCGTCAGCGCGAAAGCGGATCCGTCCGCCAAGAGCGTGCTGACGCTGTTGCTGCCATAGAGATGCAGCCAGAGCCCGGCGTCCGATGCGCTGTAGAACCAGTTGTGCAGCAGGGCGATGGTGCGCGCGGTATTGGTCGGGCAGCAGTAACAGCGCGAGATGAACCAGCGCTCATACGCGTCCTGGCTCAGCAGTGGATGATCGGCCCCGTACCAGCGCAGCGGATTGGTATAGCAGAAGGTGATGCCGTCCAGGCTCATCGACGACAGCATGGAATTGTACAGCACTAGTTCGACGATATCGGCGTATTTGGCAGCGCCGGTCAAGTTCAGCAAGCGCCAATTCCACATGGCGTTGGCGATATTGGCGCAGGTTTCATTGTAGGCGGTGGCGTTGGGCAGGGAGTACTCGTAGCCAAAGGCTTCATGCACGCTGCCGGCGCTGCCGCCGAATTCGGGCCGCTGCGATGCGCCGTGATGCTGGGCCGAGGTGCCGCCCGTGATATACATCTTGCTGCTGATCGCGTTGTCCCAGATGCGCAGCAAGCCGGCCAGCAAGGCCTCGTCCCCGGTCTCGGCCACGACATCGGTCGCGCCACAGTATAGGTAGCCGGCGGTCACGGCGTGGCCGACCGCGCGCGTCTCCTCCCGCAAGGGCACGAGCGCCTGATTTTGATCGCCTCCGCCGGGCTGGGAGCCGCGCATATCTACGAAGCACTGCGCCAGTTCGAGGTAGCGGCCGTCGCCCGTGGCGCGATACAAGTCGACCGCGCCCATCGTATTCGAGGGATTGAATCCGAAATGCGCCAGCTCCGGCGGGCGCGGCATGAACAGGTCGTAGAGGTAATCGGCTTGCTTGATCGCGATTTCCAGGAAGTTGCGCTGTCCGGTGATGCGATGGTGGACGGCGGCGGCGGTCAGCAAGTGCCCCATATTGTACAGCTCGTGATCGCGATGGTTGGTCCAGTACGGTTTGCCGTCCAACTGCATGGGCGTGCTGATATAGCCGTCGTCCTGTTGCGCCTGCCCGATCACCTCAATCAGCGGATCCAAATGGTCGAGGATTGCCGGGTCCTTGGTCTGGCCATACACGTGCGCCCAGGCCTCCATATATTTGTAGCAGTCGCCGTCGCTCCACATCGTGCCTTTGCGCTCGCCTTCTTGCCGGCCGGCGGCGATATAGAAGTTGCTGAAGACAGCGCCGTTTTCGGGTTCGTCCAGCGCCTTGCGCATGCTGGGCAGCACGGTCTCCTGGCAGAGTCGATGCAGCCGGCCCCAGAAGCCGTCGCCCCAGCTTAGGGCGTCATGCGCGAGCGGGTGGATTTTTTGGAACTTAGACATGTTTTGCATAGTTTCTTACATCCTCTTCAATCATTTGGCGTCCAATTGCGTAAGCATCCATCATGAATTCCGCTTGTCAATTTGGTGCGATTCAATAGACTTCTCGACAATGTCTCCATAAATGTACAGGGAAGGCAACATGAGGCTCGGATGGTCAGTACTTTGCAGGGGATACACTGAGCACGGAGACGGCTCACTCTCTTTGGAGCGAGTATTTGCAGATGCTAGACTTGAAGTATCGGTGGCCGAGCCACCGCCTACCCAAGTATCGTTAAGCCCAGCGATTATACTCATATCGCATTGGTACCCAGAAACAGACCTTGATTTGAACAGATATCCGGCGACACTGCGCATTGTGGCGCCAGAAGATAATCGGATTCTGGAAGAATGGCAGTTCTCGATAGACTTTCTGCTTGCCGACTTCAGACTGGCGATATTTAATATCGATGAACTTACATTTGTAGGTGATGGGCTCTACGAGTTTCATATTGAAGTCTTGGAATATGGCGAGTGGATCATTATGTCGCGCAATAGCATATATGTCAGCAAAACAGTATTATAAGCGCAAGCGTATTGGAGTCGTACCATGGAACAGAACAACTGGCTCAGAGGCTCGGTTTCCATCGACGAGTATGCGGTGTCTTCCAAAGGCATCCGCCACATCCGCACCACGATAGTTGGCAAACGAACAGAAGACAATTCCAAGCCGGCCGCTGACGACCCCAAGCCGGGCAAAAGCGACAACCAAGCCGACAAGTCGGAGTAAAGCGCCCGCCATCATTTGTAACCCGTAAAAACCACGCCCTGGATGAAGTAGCGCTGCGCGAAGAAGAAGACGATGATCAGCGGCAGCATGACGACCAGGGACACCGCCATCAGCGAATTCCACTCGGTGCCGTAAGTCCCCTGGAAGAAGCGCAGCCCCAGCGCCAGCGTATATTTGTCCTGGTCGAGCAGGAAGATCAGCGGGCGAAAAAAGTCGTTCCAGTGAAACTGAAATGAAAATATCGCCACCGCCCCCAGCACCGGTTTCGACATCGGCAAGGTGATGCGCCAGAAGACGCCAAAGCGCGAGCAGCCATCGATAACCGCCGCCTGATCCAGTTCGCGCGAATGCGTCAGAAAGTACTGCCGCAAGAGAAAGATGTAAAAGGGATTGCCAAACCAGGACGGCAGGATCAGCGGCCAGAAGGTGTCGATCATGCCGAGCTGCCGGAAGACGATAAACTCCGGAATCAGCGTGACCTGCCGCGGCAGCATCATCGTCGCCAGCACAACGATGAAGAGCGCGTTGCGCCCGCGCCAGCGCAAGCGCGAGAAGGCGTAAGCGACTATCGACGAGACAATCACTTCGCCCAAAAGGCACATGACCACGACAAAGACTGTGTTGCCGAAATACAGATCAAAAGGCAGCTGCGTCAGCGCGTTGGGATAATTCTCCCAGACGACCCGCGTCGGAAAGAATTCGGGCGGGAAACGAAAGACGTGCGAGAGCGGCTTCAGGGAAGTCGAGACCATCCACTGCAGCGGCAGCAAGATGACGATCGAGCCGATGGCCAGCGTCAGATAGACGAAGATCTTGCTGATGATTTGTCGCGCGTTTAAGCCGACGCCGGTGCTGCTCATCAGTTGTCCTCGTCCGATTCAGCTTCGTAAAAGACCCAGAATTTGGCTGTGACGAACAGAATCACGGTCAGCAACAAGATGGCGATGAAGAAGACCCAGGCCAGCGCCGACGCATAACCCATCTTGAAGTTTTGGAACGCCTGGCGATACAGGTAGAGCAGGTAAAACAGGGAGGCGTTGGCCGGCCCGCCGTCGGTCATGATGAAGGTCTCGGTGAAGATCTGCATCGTGAAGATGACGCCGGTGATGAGCTGGAAGAAGATAGTCGGGCTCAGCATGGGCAGGGTGATCTTGAAGATCCGCTGCCACCAATTAGCGCCGTCGATTTCAGCCGCTTCGTACAAATCTGTCGGGATCGCTTGCAAGCCGGCCAGGTAGATGACCATGCCGCCGCCGACGCTCCAGAGCCGCATGATAACGAACGCGGGCAGCACCCAGATCTTGCTGCCCAGCCAGGCCGGGCCCTCGATGCCGAAGACGCGCAGCGCCGTATTGAGCAAGCCGAAGTCGCTGGAGAATATCCACTGCCACAAGATCGCCACCGCCACGCCGGACAAGATCGCTGGCAAGTAATAGATGGTGCGGAACACTGACAGGCCGCGGATATTCGTGTTCAGCAGCATGGCAATCACCAGGCCGAAGACGATATTCAGCGGGATAGACGCCAACGAGAAGATCACGGTGATCTTCATCGAATGCATGGGCAGCGGGTCGATAGTGAAAAGCCTGACGTAATTGGCCAAGCCAACGAACTCCGGCGCCGAAATGATATTCCACTTGTAAAATGACAGCGCGAGCGAGGCGACCATGGGGAAAGCGGTCAAGAGCAGAAAGCCGGCCACCCAGGGCGAAATCATCGCCCAGGCCAGCACCGACTCGCCGCGCTGGTAGCTGATGTTCAGGCCGGTGAAGCCGCTCTGTTGCTTGACTAATTGGGCGAGGCTCATGGCCCCCATCCCCCAGCCCC
>VXLV01000056.1 GCA_009841405.1 Chloroflexota bacterium
CGGTTGCCCGCCCGGGTTATGGTGACGCTGAAGTCGCCGGCCGGCGCCGCTTCCCTCAAGCCGAAGGCGCCGCGAACATCGGCCGGCGCGCCCTTGAACAGCGACAGAATCATGTCCGCGTTTTGCCGCGGCGTCGCCATCCGGCGCGTCCAGGTCTCGAAATGCAGTTCCAGGTCAAATCGCATCAGCGCTTCGCTGCGGAAGCCGGCGGCGGCCAGCAGCGTCTCCCATTCGGATACGCGATAGTCGCGCACGTGAGACGGGTCGCGCAGCAGCTCGATCGTCTGCAGGAATGTGTCTTGCGCGTAGTCTTCGCGCGCCATAATGTCGCTAATGAGGAAGACGCCGTCGTCCTTCAGCAGGCGACGGAACTCCGCCAGCGCGCGCAGGGGGCGCAGCCAGTGATGCGCGCTGTAACGCGTGACAATCAGATCGAAGCTGCGCGCCGGGAAGGGCAGGTCCTCGACATCGGCAAGCTGGGTCGCGATGTTGCTGATGCCGCGCTCCCGCGCCAGCGCCTGTGCTTGAGCTAGCATGGCGGCGGTGAAGTCGCAGGCGACGACGCGGTCGACCAGCGGCGCGAATGCCAGCGAGGTATGGCCGGCGCCGCAGCCGGCGTCCAATACGTGCATGTTGCGGTCAAGGTCGACGGCGTCGACCATCAGATCAAGGTCTGCGCCGGACGCGTGAACCCGGCTCGCCCGATAATTGGCGGCGACATCGCCGAAGCGCTGCTGCACGTGGTCCTTCACCTGGCTGAGTTGTCGCGGCCGCTTGACGTCCTGGGTCATCGATTCATCCTTTTCGCGCGCTTCGCGCGATAAAGGGGCTTGCACCGGCGGGCGCGTATGGTATCCTCATAGATGCATCTCCAAATAAAGGTCTGGTATAAGGTTAGCCTTGACAGGACCCGTTGGCGCATTGTACACTGCAAGCTTGCAGTCCTCTTGCTGTCACAATCTATCGGATACATGACAATCGGTCATAGGCACTTTTCGTGTTGTATGCGCTTTTGCTGTCCCATGCTACGCCGCGCGGCGGCGGGGTAGGGGTTTGTCTGTTTTCATCCATATCGCTTGCGCCCAGCCCGGTCAGCTATTCATCCAAGGAGCTCTGCCTTGAAACAGTATTATAATGTCAAGAATTACGCGCGTACGCCCGAGATTCAGGAACTGCCGTCGCTGATCGATATCCAGTTGAAGTCTTTTGAAGACTTCCTCTACGGGGGCAGGCTGCTGGAGCTCTTCGACGAGATCAATCCGATCCAGAGCTTCAACGGCAACTTGTCGCTCTACTTCCCGGGCAACCATCCTCAGGCGCAGGAATTCGGCCTAAAGCCCTACTTTGAAGATCCCAAATACGACGAAGAAGAGTGCATCGAGCGCGATATGTCTTACGCGGCGCCGCTCTATGTCGAGGTCGCCCTGGTGAATCACGAACAGGGCGACGAGATCATCCGCCAGGATATCTTCATGGGCGAATTCCCGCTGATGACGGAGAAGGGCACCTTCATCATCAACGGCACTGAGCGTGTGGTCGTCAGCCAGTTGATCCGCTCGCCCGGCGTTTATTTCGACGCTGAGGAAGAACGCGCGACCGGGCGCCTGCTCGCCAACGCCAAGTTGATTCCCGACCGCGGCGCCTGGATGGAGTTCGAAACGCGCAAGACCGACTACATCACCATCAAGTTCAATCGCAAGCGCACCATCCCGGTCACGATCTTGCTGCGCGCGCTGGCGGCCGTCGACGATGGCTTGCCGGCACGGCTGTCGCCCATCAAAACTGGCGAGGACGAAGAAATCCTTGAACTGTTCGCCGAGATCGACAATAACGAAACGCACCAGTATATCGAGAGTTCGATCAAGAATGAACCTGTCTGGGATGTCAAGAAGAACCAGACCCTGGCCGAGGTCGCCTTGATTGAGTTCTATCGGCGTATGCGCCCGGGCGATCCGCCCACGCTGGACAACGCGCGCGAGTATCTGGCCGGGCAGCTCTTCGACCAGCGGCGCTATGACCTGGAACGCGTGGGGCGTTACAAGCTTAACCAACGGCTCGGGCTGGAAGGCGTCATTGACCGTTCGCATCGGACGATCTCCAAGCACGATATCGTCAAGCTGGTCGAGCACATGATCATCATCAACAACGGCGGGCGCGCCAAAGACGACATTGACCATCTGGGCAACCGGCGCGTCAAGACCGTTGGCGAGCTCATCGGCAACAAGCTGCGCATCGGTCTACGGCGGATGGAGCGCGTCGTCAAGGAGCGTATGTCAATCCGCGAGGCGGAACAGTTGACGCCGGTCTCGCTGGTCAACATCCGGCCAATTGTGGCGGCGGTGCGCGAATTCTTTGGCTCGTCGCAGTTGTCCCAATTCATGGAGCAGACCAACCCCCTGTCCGAATTGACGCACAAGCGCACGCTGTCGGCGTTGGGTCCGGGCGGCTTGCGGCGGGAGCGCGCGGGCTTTGACGTCCGCGATGTGCACCACAGCCACTATGGACGAATCTGCCCTATCGAGACCCCGGAAGGCCCGAACATCGGTCTCATCGGCCGCCTGGCCAGCTACGCGCGCGTTAATGAACTGGGCTTCATTGAGACGCCGTACCGCAAGGTGACCGCCACGATGGACATCTCCGATCCAAACCTGATCGGACGCCTCCTGGCCGATGACATTGAGAACAGCAAGGGCAAGGTCGCGATTGAAGAAGGCACGGTCATTGACAAGAAGTTGGTCACGCGGCTCAAGCGTTTCAAAATCGTCGACGTGCCGGTGACGCCCTTCGCCACCCACGAGATTGAGTACCTGTCGGCGGACAACGAGGACAAGTTCATCATCGCCCAGGCCAACGCCGTGCTGGACGAGCAGGAGCAATTTGTGTCGAATCGCGTATCGGCGCGCTATGAGCAGGGCTTCTTGTCCGTGCCGCCGCATCGCATTGACTACATGGACATCGCGCCGCGGCAGATTGTTGGCATCAGCGCCGCGTTGATTCCCTTCCTCTCCCATGACGCCGCCAACCGCGCACTGATGGGCTCGAATATGCAGCGCCAGGCCGTGCCCCTGCTGTCGCCGGATGTCTCGGTCGTCAGCACCGGCATGGAGCGGCAAGCGGCATCAGACAGTGGCCAGGTGCTGGTCTCCGACATCACGGCCGAAGTCATCAGCGTGCAAGGGCACCGCGTCATCGTACGCACCGAAGACGGCGACGAACATACCTTCCAGCTGCGCAAATACGAACGGTCGAACCAGTCGACCTGCATCGACCAGCGGCCGGTCGTTCGTAAGGGCGACATTATTCAGCCGGGCGATATCATCGCCGACAGTTCGTCGACCTACGACGGACACCTGGCGCTTGGACACGATGTCTTGACGTGCTTCCTGTCCTGGGGCGGCGGCAACTACGAAGACGCCCTGCTGGTCAGCGAAGACATGCTGCGCAACGACAAGTTCACCAGCATTCACATCGAAAAGCACGAGATTGAAGCGCGAGACACAAAGCTGGGCCCTGAGGACATCACCTACGATATCCCGAACGTCGGCGAGGACGCGCTGAAAGACCTCGACGAACACGGCATCGTGCGCATCGGCGCTGAAGTCGGCCCCAACGATATCCTCGTCGGCAAGATTACGCCGAAGGGCGAGAAAGAACTGTCGCCAGAGGAGAAGCTGCTGCGCGCGATCTTCGGCGAGCAGGCGCGCGAGGTCAAAGATTCGTCTTTGCGCCTGCCGCATGGCGACCGCGGCAAGGTCATTGACGTCAAAGTCTTCACGCGCGACGAGCACCCGGATTTGCCGGCGGGCGTCGAGAAGATGGTGCGCGTCAGCGTGGCGCAGCGCCGCAAGCTGACCGTCGGCGACAAGATGGCCGGCCGCCACGGCAACAAGGGCGTTATCTCCAAGATCGTAACTGTCGAAGACATGCCCTACATTGAAGGCGGCGTCCCGGTCGAGATCATTCTCAACCCGCTCGGCGTGCCCAGCCGAATGAATATCGGCCAGATCCTTGAATTGCACCTGGGCTGGGCGGCGGACCGCATGGGCTTCCGCGCCATTACGCCCGTATTTGACGGCGTCAAGGAGCACGAGATTCAGGCCGAATTGGGCCGCGCCTGGATGATCGACTGGGCCTGGAAGCTGACGACCGAGCGCGCCTGGCAAAATCAGGAACGGTTGGCGGCTACGGTCGGCATGGCGCCGGAAGACTTCGATGACGATATGCACGTTATCAGCGCCTACCTGGTTGATCGGGTCGGCGACTCCGGCCGCTATGACAGCGAGGCGATCATCCTCGAACGCGACGAGATCTACGTTCGCCGCGTGGCGGCTGCGGAGGTCTTGCGCGAGTTCGGCTACGACCCGGATGAGATCATGGTCTACGACAACAGCGAGCTGTCCGCTGAGGAGCGCGACGAACGGGACCTGAAGGCGCTTGAAGTCTCCATCCGGCTGTGGATTCAGCAGACGGCGACCGAAGACATTGAACTGGCTGAAGATCTCACCAATCGCCAGCTATTTGACATTGCCGATCGCGTGATGTTTGAAACCGGGCGGCCCGTGCCGCATTACGGCAAGCAGACCTTGTACGACGGGCGGACGGGCGAACCCTTCGACCGGCATGTCGCCGTCGGCTACGTGCACATGCTCAAGCTGGCGCATCTGGTGGAAGACAAGGCGCACGCGCGCTCAACCGGACCCTACAGCCTGGTCACGCAGCAGCCGCTGGGCGGCAAGGCGCAATTTGGCGGCCAACGCTTCGGCGAGATGGAAGTCTGGGCCCTGGAAGCATACGGCGCGGCCCATATCTTGCAAGAAATGCTGACCGTAAAATCCGATGACGTGCAAGGGCGCGTGAAGACCTACGAGAGCATCGTCAAAGGCGAGCCGATTGAAGAGCCGGGCATCCCAACCAGCTTCCGCGTGCTGGTCAAGGAATTGCAGAGCCTGGGCTTGTCGGTCGAAGCCATAACCGGCAGCGGCGATGTGATTCGCTTCGGCAAATACGATGAGCAAACGCGCAGACCGCAGCCGGAGACGGGATTGCTCGGGCTGGGCGCCAGCTAAGGCGCGAGCGCGAAAATGCGGCGGGCGCGTTGACGACGGCGCGCCCCCGCCACTCCTGCTCATTTGCCCCGGGCTGATGCGCCGAGCCGGCGGAGCGCTGATGTAATGCGCAGCAGAATCGCCATCATCCTGGCATCCATCGCCGTTACTCTGGTGGTTCTGGAGTTCGGCGCGCGCTTCTACCTTTCGCAATACGGCGATGAACGCCAGAAGATTCTCTATCTCTATTCGCGCGACGAAATCAATCAGAAACAGACGCTGCTGCGGGGCTTGGCCTACCTCAACTACGGCCTGTCCACGACGCGCGACGGCGTCAATTCCCTCGGCTATCGCGGGCCGGAAATCGCCGTGCCCAAGCCGGACGCCGTCTATCGCATTGTGGCCATAGGCGGTTCGACCACCTACGGCTTGTTCCTGGATCTCTGGCAATTGGCGTATCCGCAACAATTGCAGGAGACGCTGCGAAACGATTATGGCTTCGGCGCGGTTGAAGTGATAAACGCCGGCGTACCACAGTACTCGACCTGGGAGTCCGCAGTGAATTTGCTGCTGCGCATCCCGGATCTGGAACCGGACTTGATCATCATCTATCACGGCATCAATGATGTCGGCGTTCGTTTAACCGACCCGGACTTTTACGACGGCTTGAATTCGGGCAAGGGCTACTGGGTCGATCGCGACGATCCGCTGCCACCCAGCGTGTTGTGGCGCTTTGCGCTCAAGCGGCTCGGTTATGAGCTTCCAGTCGCCTACGAATTGGACACGACATTCAGACGTCCCGCTGGCATCCGCAGTTGCGATCAGGATGACAGTGGCCCGGAACCCGTCTGCCAAGGGTTTGACATGGCCGCAAACGACGTGATGCGGGCGAATCCGCCGATCTACTTTGAGCGCAACCTGCGCAATATGATTCGATTGGCGCGCGGCATGAACAGCGACGTGCTGCTCTTGACCTGGGCCTACTCGCCGCTGGAGTTTCCCGAAGCGGGCGGCGGCGGCATGGTTCATCAATATTTGCAAGACGGTGTGGACGAGCACAACGCCATTGTCCGGCGGCTGGCGGAGCAAGAGCGCACGTTGTATTTTGACCTGGCCGCGTCCATGCCGGTCGACGAAGTCTACTGGGTTAATGGCGTGCACATGAAGGCTGCCGGCACGGCCGAGATGGCGCGGCAAGTCGCGGCTTACCTGGCGGGGAGCGGCGCGCTGCTTGCGCAGACGGGATAGTCGCGCCTCCGTCGTGAACGCAAGCGCGCGCAGTTATCGTCAACCTTGTATCGGCTGCAGATCGAGTGCGCCAAATCCATGCCCAGCCTTGCTTGATTTTGCCCGAAATCTATGCTAGGCTCACTAGGACTGGCTTTGTTCAAAAAAGCACAATCGGTTTAACACCTATGTCGACCGTCCTCGAATTTGGCCCTGTCACGGCTCTGCTAGTCATTTCCGTGGTCCTGGCCATGATCATCGCCAATATCTCGCGCGTCATGGGCCCTCAGCGGCCGAGCTACCGCAAGGCCGTGCCCTACGAAAGCGGCATGAAGCCCATCGGCCCCGCGACCCGGCGACTGCCCGTCAAGTTCTACTTGGTGGCGGTACTCTTCATCATATTCGATATCGAGGTCATCTTCTTCTTGCCTTGGGCAGTCTCAATGCGCGATCTGGGTGTCTACGGGCTCGCGGTCATGGCCGTCTTCACCGTGATTCTGATCGTCGGCTTCGTCTACGAGTGGAAGAAAGGCGGTTTGGAATGGGAGTGAGTTCCAAGCTTGGGAATCTGGGAGTCGTCACCACCACGGTTGAGCAAGCCGTGAATTGGGCGCGCACCGGCGCGATGTGGCCGTTGCTATTCGGCCTGGCCTGCTGCGCCATCGAATACATGAGCTCGCAGGCATCGAGCTACGATCTGTCGCGATTTGGCATGGAGCTGAATCGCGCCACGCCTCGGCAGGCGGATCTGCTTATCGTGTCTGGTCGCCTGACGCGGAAGATGGCGCCGGTCGTGCGGCAGCTCTACGATCAGATGGCGGAACCCAAGTGGGTCATCTCTATGGGCGACTGCGCGTCCTGCGGCGGCGTCTACAATAACTACGCCATTGTGCAAGGCGTTGACGAGATTATCCCGGTCGATGTCTATATCGCCGGCTGCCCGCCGCGGCCGGAACAGTTGCTGCACGGCATCCTGACGTTGCACGAAAAAGTCAGAAGCGAACGCATCGCCGATTGGGCATAGCGCATACCGGGGTTGATTCTCCGACAATGGGAGGCGGCAAGATGTACGAAGAAGAACGCAGGCGGAGCTGGCTGGCTCTTGTTGTCGGGCTGATCGTTACCGTATGGGGCTTGTCCCACCTGATTTCCGGCAAGCCGGGCGCGGGCAAGTGGTTTGTGCTTTGGCTGGTTAGCTCGGTGATCGTCGCTGTCACGGGCGGCGCCTGGCTGGTCGTCCATGTGCCAGTCAGTATTGCCGCGGCATGGGTCGGCAGCAAGTAGAATCTATCCATAGTCGGCGCGGTAAATCCAAGCGTCAACAGGAAAGGTTGCTCAAGTATGGAAATTCCGGCGGCGAAAGACCCGGTCGAGGCCACACGCGCAGCCTTTGGCGACGCTGTGTTGCACGTCAAAGAATTCCGCGGCGAATCTACACTCGTGGTCGAGCCGGCGCGGACGCCCGAAGTGCTGGACTTCCTGCGCGTCAGCCCCGGGCTGGTCTATAACATGCTCTCTGACATCAGCGCGGTCGATTACTATCCTACTGACTACGGCGATCGCTTTGACGGCGGCGCGCTCGATTATCGCCCGGAGCGCTTCGGCGTTTCCTATCATGTAATGTCGATGCTGTACAATCGCCGCTTGCGGGTGAAAGCCTTCGCGGCGGACGAAGACCCGCGCTTGCCGACGGCCACGGTCGTCTGGCCCGCGGCCAATTGGCTCGAACGGGAAATCGCCGATCTGATGGGCATCGTCTTTGAAGGACACCCCGACCAACGGCGTTTGCTAATGCCCGAAGACTGGCACGGCCACCCGCATCGCCGCGATTATCCCCTGGGCAAGGAAACGGTTGCCTTTTCCTTTAATGAAGCGGAAATCCGCAAGCACAAGCCTTTCGCCACCAGCTAGGGTTCGAGGACGGTATGGCAGTCGCGACACCACCGCAATCAATAGAAGAACAGCGCCGTTGGGAGGGCAACCTCGACCAGTTGCGCGGCCTGGTCTCGGAACGCGCCATCACCGGCGAGACGATGCTGCTCAATATGGGCCCGCATCACCCCAGCACGCACGGCGTCTTGCGCCTGCTTTTGGAGCTGGACGGCGAGCAAATCGTCTCCTGCTTGCCCGATGTCGGTTTCTTGCATACCGGCATCGAAAAGTCGCTTGAAGACAAAACTTACGAAAAAGCCCTGCCGCTGACCGACCGCATGGATTATCTCTCGCCGATGTCCAACAACATGGCCTACGCGGCCGCGGTCGAAAAGCTGCTGGATCTTGACGTGCCAGAGCGCGGCCAGATCATCCGCGTCGTTTGCCTGGAATTGGCTCGCTGCGCCAGCCACCTGGTCTGGCTGGGCACGCACGCCATCGACATGGGCGCCATGAGCGTCTTGCTTTACGCCTTCCGCGAGCGCGAGCGCATCCTCGGCATGTTCGAGATGCTCTCCGGCCAGCGCATGATGAGCAGCTACATCCGTCCCGGCGGCGTCTGGCGCGATGTGCCGGATGACTTCCTGCCTACAATCAAGCAGTTTCTGAATGACTTCCCGGCCAAGGTCGACGACTATGAAGCGCTGCTGACGCAGAACCCGATATGGAAAGATCGCGCGCAGGGCGTCGGCGTCATCGAGCCCGATGTCGCCCTGGCTTACGGCTTGACGGGACCGGCCCTGCGCGGCAGCGGCGTCAACTGGGACTTGCGCAAGGCGCAGCCCTACAGCGGCTACGAGACCTACGATTTCAATGTACCGCTTGGCGAGCACGGCGATGTCTACGACCGTTATCTGATTCGCATTCAAGAATTCCGCGAAAGCATGAAAATCTTGAACCAGGCGGTGGCGCGGCTGGAGCGCGTCCAGGGACCCTACCGATCCGAGAATCGCAAGTACTGCCCGCCGCTGCGCAGCGAACTGGGGCAAAGTATGGAAGCGGTTATTCACCACTTCAAGCTCTGGACTTACGGCTACGACGCGCCCGACGACGAAGTCTACAACGCCATTGAAAGTCCGCGCGGCGAGATCGGCTGCTACATCCATGGGACCGGCGCCAACCAGCCGCGGCGCGTGCATTTCAAGACACCGTCATTCATTCACATCAGCGCGCTGCCGGTGATGTCCAAGGGCTATTTGCTGGCGGATATGGTCGCGATAATCGGCAGCGTCGATATCGTCCTGGGCGATTGCGACCGTTAGTGACCGGCTGACAACAGGCGGTCAGAAATAAGGACAAATGCTCGGATTCCCGCGCGCTGGCAGGGAATCCCTTTGCGAAGGAAACAAGTGCATGGCCATCATCGGCAATCCGAAATACGAAGCGCGCATCAATCATCACCTCGCCAAGTACGAGACCAAGCGCTCGGCGGTGATGCCGCTGCTCTACATCGCGCAGGAAGAGTACGGCTGGGTTAATCCCGAGGGCATTGACGAGGTGGCGCAAATCCTGAACCTTGATCCGACCCAGGTCAAGTCGATCGCGGGCTTCTACACCATGTACTCGGAAAAGCCCAAAGGCAAATACTGGCTGCACGTCTGCACCGATCTGCCCTGCGCGCTGCAGGGCGCGGATGAATTCTACGCCTGGCTGAAAGAAGAACTGGGAATCGCAGAGGGCGGCATCAGCGAAGACGGCATGTTCACAGTTGAACACGTCATGTGCCTGGCCGCCTGCGACAAAGCGCCGATGCTGCAATGCAATTTCCGTTATGTTGAGAATCTCGACCAAGACAAGATGCGCGCGCTGCTGGCGAAATGGCGGCAGGAAGCGGCGCAGCCCGTTGCCGCTGCCGCAGGCGAGTGATGCCAAGGCTTTGCTGGAAACGCGGAAAATAGGGAATCAAAGGCGATTATGCACATACTCTTACGCGGTCGCGACATAGCCAATTTCAAAGAGCTGGCGACTTACGAAAAGCACGACGGCTTCGCCGGCTTGAAGAATGCGCTGGCCATGTCGCCGGCTGAAGTGATTGATGTGGTCAAGGCTTCCGGCTTGCGCGGACGCGGGGGCGCCGGCTTCCCGACCGGCGTCAAATGGAGCTTCATCCCGCAGCATGAACCGGTCAAATACGTCACGGTCAACGCCGACGAGAGCGAAACCGGCACCTTCAAAGACCGCGAAATCATGGAAGAGAATCCCTATCAGTTGATTGAAGGATCGCTGATCTGCGCCTACGCCATTCAAGCCAAAGCCGTTTACATCTACCTGCGCGGCGAATTCTGGGACATCGGCGATCAACTGGACGCCTGCATCGAAGCGCTGCGCGAGAAGAATCTGGTCGGGGAGAATATCCTGGGCTCCGGCTATGACTGCGAGGTCTACACGCATCTAGGCGCGGGCGCCTACATCTGCGGCGAAGAGAGCGCCTTGCTTAACAGCCTGGAAGGCTACCTGGGTCAGCCGCGCGTGCGCCCGCCTTTCCCGGCGCAGAAGGGCGGCGGCCTCTATAAGGAAGCGACTGTCGTCAACAATGTCGAGACGCTGGCCAATGTCCCCTATATCATGCGCGAGGGCGCGGACGCCTTCAAAGCCATCGGCACGGAACAAAGCGCCGGCCCCAAAATCTACTGTGTCAGCGGCCACGTGAAGCGGCCCGGCAACTACGAATTGCCTATGGGCGCGACCTTCCGAGAATTGCTTTACGAACACGCCGGCGGACCGCTGCATGAAGATCGCGCCTTCAAAGCGATGCTGCCCTCGGGCGGCTCGGGCCCCATCGTGCCCTTGACCGACGAAGTGCTAGACACGCCAATGTCCTACGAACATTGCGCCGAAATCGGCACCATCATCGGCTCGGCCTCGATCATCATCATGGACGAGAGCGTCGACATGACCTGGGTCGCTTCCAAGGTCACCAAGTTTTTTGCCCACGAAAGTTGCGGCAAATGCACGCCCTGTCGCGAGGGCACGTACTGGCTGGACAAAGTGATTGACCGAATTCTGGACGGCCGCGGCACAGCCGATGACGTACAGCGCATTGCCGATGTCGCCGAAAATATGGCGGGCACGACGCTTTGCGCGTTGGGGGACTTCGCCGCCAATCCCATCATTCATACCATTCGTCACTTTCCCGACGACTTTGCTCAGCACGTACAGGCCTAGTCGAGCGCATGATGAATGTGACTGGTATCGGGAAAATGAATTGGCGCGGCTTGATCGGCCAGGCGGTCGGACTGATCTATCAGCCGCCGCTGAAGCGCGAGCGCGAGTTCTACCGGCGCCTGCGAGCGCTGGACGACGCGGTAAGCGCCGCGCCCGACGACATAACGCAGATTGTGCTGCGCGGCGAATTGCTGCTGGAGCGGGGCGAATGGGAACGCGCCAAGTCGGATTTCGAGCGCGCGCTGGCGCTGGCGGACACGCTGGATGACGCCAAGGCCTGGCACATTGTCGAGCAGGTCATGCGTGACCGCGCGGCTTTCGGATTAAGACAAGTGGCGCGCCATGAACGGGCGGCCGCCCAAAATGCGCGTGGATGAAATGCGGAGGCGTGAATGTCCGACACCGTGAAAATCAACAAAGACGGGAACGAAGTC
>VXLV01000005.1:0-5497 GCA_009841405.1 Chloroflexota bacterium
CCCCCCCCCCCCCGCATGTCCCGCGTAATTGTTACAGCCACGCTTTTGGTACTTCTTCTGCTGGCTTCGGCGGCGCTGTTTGCGATCGCGCTCATGCCGGTGGGACCGACCTCGGCGCAAGGGTCATCGCCGACGCCGATTCCAACAGAGACCTGCGGCTTGCCGAGCAGTGGCCATGTGCCGGCCGACGCGACCTATACGCTGACAGCCGATTGCGGGCAGGCGGGCAGACTAACATTAGGATCCCAACTTGCGACCAACAAAATCACCGTGACGATAAACGGTGGTACCAACACCATTTACGGCGTATCCAAAGGCGCAAACGACCCCGGAATAACTACGATCTTAGCCCACGAAAATGTCGAACTCAATATCAACAACGTCACGTTCTCGGGCGGCGGCAGGAGCTCAAAAGGCGCCCTTGCTTTCGTAAACTCGAGACACTCGGCCACGATAAGCGACGTGACATTCAGCGACACGAATTCATCTTCCATCCACTTCGACAACTCCAACAATACACGAGTCACGCATTCGCTGTCGAACATACTGATTGAAGGTGCCGAGAGCGAATATTACAATAACGATTATGGCTGGCCGGCAGGCATCCACACCGTTGGACCGGTAGACCTGAACATTAACAGGATTGTGTTTCGGAACATCACAACGGGAGCCGCGGCGCTTGGCGCCAACGACAATTACGTGTTGCCAGTGGGCGCGGGCGTAGCGCGCAAAGGCACGATAAGGATCAGCGGCTGTTTGACCGCCGACGGGGTGCGGCCGCGCACGTATTACGGGAACATCGTCGTCCCAGCCGACATCGACCCATGCACAGGGACCATCGGCAACGGCGGATCGAGCGCCATGGTGCATACACAGTACACGAACGAGCCCTGCGGCATGCCTTACGGCGGCTGGGTTTACGGCAGCAACACCTTCACGCTGAATAGAGATTGCACGCTTGGCGAGACCTTGAACATCACAGGGGACGCAAGCGTCGTCATCGACGGCGGCACACCAAAGAAAACAATTAATCTGACTAACCTTGGAGTCGGCATAAGAGCGTTCGGCGATTTAACCATACGCAATGTGGTGATAACCGGGGCGGCGTTCGTTCCGTTAGTTGCCTACCATGACAAAACTGTGCATATAAGCGACAGCATATTCCGCTCCAATGGCGGACCTATCGTATTCCGGGACAGCATAGCCACGCTGGATAATGTAATAGTCGAGGAGCACACGCTTCACCCGAGTTACACGCATTTTGATTTTCTTCCCCACTCGCTTTGGGTCGACCTGTCATCGCGAGTGACCATCAAGGACTCCACCTTTCGCAATAATTCGGGCGGTTTGGCGGGAGTAATCTATACGGGCGACACCAAAGATTACCGGTACGGTCCGGCTCCATGCACGCAGATTCAGGGCAGCATTACATTTGACGGCAACAATCCAGAAGGTGTCCACGACCCCAGCAAATTGTATGGCAAACCTTGCGTCAGGCCGGGTTCTGGTGGTGGCGGCGGCGGTGGTGACGAAGCGGCCGCCAGCCGCGACTCGACTCCCATCACCGTCTGCGCCGACTGCAATGATCTGCTGGCCGCGGGCTACGGCTTGAAAGCCCGCAACGGCTTAAACAGCGGCGTCCAGTTCCGGCGGGTGGGCGCGGCCGCCATCGGCGACCCGGCGCTGCGCGAGAACGGCTTCGTCGACGCTATCGATGTCTACGGCTGGGTTGAGCAGGGGGCGACCGTCTGCTTCCCGGCTTCGGGTTCGTTGCTCTTCCTCGACGCCGCTTTCAGCCCGCGCGCGCAAGTCCCGCTTAACGGCTATACGCAAGGCGGCATGACCTGCGCCGATATCGACCGGCCGGGCACGGTCCTGCTCCAGTCGGGCGGGGCGCCGCCGGCGGGATCGGCCCCGTCGCCGCCTGGCTTGAGTACTTGCACGGTCACGACCGACGCCATCCTCAACTTCAGGCGTTCGCCGGGCGGGGCGCGCATCCACTTTGTCGATCACATGGGCGACGAGATCGCCGGCTGGCTGCCGCAGGGCGTGACGTTGACGGCGCTGGAGCGTTCGGCGGACTGGTTCCAGGTCGATTATCACGGCACGCAGGGCTGGGTCAGCGCGGACTGGGTTACGACAGCGGGCGACTGCGGTTAGGGAGGTTGCGCGCGGCGGCGGGCGACCCGATGGGTAGCCCCTACAAACTTGCGTTGTGCGCGCCAAACGCTGTCGATTAGCTCCACAAGTGGTCCAGCGACCACTCGTCATCCCAGGCAGCAGTCGGCGCGAAGTAGCCGGCGTTGCGCCCGGGCCGTGTATCCATGCGCTCGCGGATGGCAGCCTCGTTCAGCTCGCCGAAGCCCAGCCCCGGCCCCTCCGGCACGCGCGCGTAGCCATCGACCACCAGCGGCTTGTCGATGCCGTCGATCAGATCCTCCCACCAGGGCAGATCGACCGAGTGATGCTCGAGCACGTAGAAGTTCTCGGTGGCGGCGGCGCAGTGGATATTGGCCAGGAAAGACACCGGCGAGCCGGCCATGTGCATCGCCATGGGCACGCCGAAGTCTTGCGCCAGATCGGCGATCTTCTTGGTCTCCATGATGCCGCCTGATGTCGCCAGATCGGGGTGAATCACCGAGACCGCGCCCGCCTCCAGCAAGGGCAGGAAGCCTTCTTTGAGGTAGATGTCCTCGCCGGTGCAGACGGGCGTCTGCACCGACTGCTTCAATTGCCGCCACTGGTCGGTCAGCTGCCAGGGGATCATGTCCTCGTACCAGGCCAGCGAGAACTGGTCCAGCGCCTGACCGAGCCGAATGCAGGATTCGACATTGATGAAGCCGAAGTGGTCGGCTGCCAGCGGAATCTCGTAGCCGATGACCGCGCGCACTTGCCTAACATACTCGACCAATACCTCAATGCCGATATCGGTCAGCTGGATGCCCGTAAATGGGTGCATGACATCGCGCCGCTTCAAAGCGCCCGGCGGCGAGGAAACCGCGCCCGCCACACCCTTCAGCAAGCCGACGCCGATGTCCATCTTGAGAAACTTGAAGCCAGCGTCCATGCGCTGCTTGAGTCGCTGCCCCATGGCCGCGCCGTCGGCTACCGTGTCGGTATCGCTGTAAATCAGCACCGTGTCGCGGAATTTGCCGCCAGCCAGTTGATAGGCCGGCACGCCATAGGCCTTGCCCGCCAGGTCGAAAAGCGCCATCTCAATGCCGCAGACGCCGCCACCCTGCCGCCCGTGATAGCCGAACTGCTTGATTTTGCGGAAGAGCTTGTCGATATTGCAAGGGTTCTCGCCGAGCAGGCGAGACTTGAGCAGCAGCGCGTAAGTCGGGCTGGCGCCATCGCGGACCTCGCCGTAACCGCTGATGCCCTGGTTGGTGTCGATCCGCAGCAGCGACACATCAAAAGGCAAGGCCCGCAGATTGACGACGCGCAAGTCGGTGATGCGCAGGTCGCTCGGGCGCGAGTGGGTGTTGATGTTGGCTTCAAGCGCCGTCATGCCACTGCAGTCCTTCAATTTGCGTCTTGCGTTAGGCGCCCAGTACTTCGCCGGGCGTCAGATCTTTGCCCTCAAGGCCAGGATGGTCGGCCGAATACTTGCGCGCGCGGAAAAGCCAGTTTCTGTCAGGTATGGGGTTCACGAACTCCCAGACTATGTCGCCAGCGGCAGTGACCTCGATCAAGCGCCCGGATGTCCCTTCAGTGATAAGGGTGTTGCCGTTGGGCAAGCGCTGAACGCCGGAGATGATGCGCGAGTAGAAACCCTCGTCATACTGCCAGACGACTTGAGCGTCCGCCGACCAATCGTAGCTGCCGTCTTCGCGCAGCGGTAGTTTCAATTCAAGGATCGACGAGTATTCATCGTCCGCTTGTTCATCTTCCCGGACCAGATTATTGCGATTGTTGTAGATGAGCATGTTGCCCGCGCCGGGCAAGCCTTCGTCTATCCACTGCGCGTCATGCTGCTGGAAGAGCTGTCTGTCTTCCCTCATGTCGCCCTGCCCATAGGCGAAGGGATTGCCCCAGCGGTAGAGCAGATCGCCGGCGGGACCGGCCGCGTCTTCGCTTGTGCCGCTGTGACTAAAGATCCAGAACTCGTCAAAGCGCAACACGCTGATGACGATTTGGTCGAGCGCGGGGTTGTAATTGACCATGTTGGCGTGCATCCAGTCGTGTGGTCCCGCGCTCCAATCCAGCGGCAGGCTTTTGACGGCGTACTGCTCATAGTTGATGTTCAGCCGCTGCGGGTGATCGGAGGGCGCGCCAAAGTTCGCCAGATTCTCGTCCGTGTCCTGGACAAGATGATCCCAGCTCTGCCATTCCCAGACGATGTCGCCACTGGCCGGGTTGAGCTCCAGCACAGAATCGGGCAGGAAGCTGTCAAGTTCTGCGAAGCTGGTCGCGGCGATATCGGGGTGAAGGCCCCTGGCGATGGCTTCGTCAAGTTGATGATAATCCCAGACCAGCGCGAGGATATTGCCGTTGGGCAAAATATCGATGCCGTGATGGTGCCGACGGCGCGGGTCGTCAAATACATATTCCCAGACCATCTCGCCATCCCAGGTATACTCGGCGACCGCTCCATCGGCTCCGTAGCCCAGGGCAATCAGCGATTTGTCGAATTCCTCCCGCGGCCCCTTCAAAACAATTACATTGCCCTCTGCCAGAAGATGCGCCTCGCGGGTGGGGCTGCCGATTTGCCACGCATTGACCAGGCGCCCGTCGTTGTCGATCAGGTAGACATTGTGGTCAAACTGGGGCGCGATGAGCGCGTAGCCGTCCAGCGTCCCCTCGCTATTCACCCGTACGCCAGTCCCGTCATCCTGCGCCAGGCTGACTGTGGCGAGGCTGCAAGCGACCACAATGACCGCAAGAGCGCGCGCAAAGTTCGACACATTTGTCTCCTTCAATTCGCTACCGAACAGCGACTATGGCATCGCATACTAAATGTGGAATGAATATGTGTTTCTCGCAAGCGCAGAGGTCGCCATTCTCAGCGCCGCAGCAGTCCCCGCTCGCGGTACGCTTGAGCCGCTTCGCGAATGAAGGCGGCGTTTTCGCGCGCGCCGTAAGTCGCTTCCAGGTAATCCGCCAGGCGCGTCAACTCGTCGAAATTCGCGCGCTCCGGGCGCAGCGTCTCATAGATCTTGAGCAGTTCGTCATTGGGCACATCGGTCAGTTCGGCCGCGCGCAGCAGATTGGCCGCCAATTGCGGATAGCCGCCGGCGCGCGCGATCTCGGCCTGCCGCCGCAGCGCGCCAGCGTGAGTACGCAGGTCATCCCCGCTTAGCTCGCCAGCAGCAGCCGCTTCCGCCGTGATCTCGCTTAGAGCCCGCCCGCTCTGTGCCCGCAGGGACTCCGCAGCCTTCTCCCGCAGCGGGTATTCGTCAGCGCCGGGGCGGGGGTTCCCCCCCCCGCGCCGGGGGGGCGGCCGGGGGGGGGGGAGGGCGCGGGGGCCCCGACGAGGGGCACCACATTCGCCGGC
>VXLV01000005.1:5507-11696 GCA_009841405.1 Chloroflexota bacterium
CCCCCCCCGGTTTTCCCACCCCGCCCCCCCCCCGCCCCCCCCCCCCGGTTTACTCGTCTCGCGCGGGGGGGGGGCCCCCCCCCGACCCGTCGGGGGGACCGAGGGGGGTTGGTCACGTCTCGGGCTCCCAGTCGTAGCGCAACTCTTGCGGCGGCCGCGCGGGATCGACCTCATCCGTCTCGCGGCGATGCAGCAGCGCCGTCTTAACGATCAGGCGCAGGCGCGCGCCGTTGTCGATCTCGACCGCCACCGGTACAGTCGCCCGGCCCAGGGCATAACGCGCGGCGTTGCGCCCGATGGCTTCGTAGGTCGCCAGCGTCAGGCTGGGCGACTGCGGGAAGAGCTCGAGATTGTTCAGCGGCGCCAGGTCTTTCTGGTGAATGACGGCGGTGCCGCGCGACTGCAAGCCGATGCCGATGCCGCTGCCGCTGAGGCGCGCGCCGACATAACCGATGGCCGCGCAGTCCGATGAGTGATAGACGCGCACGATGCGCGCCACCAAGCCTTCGCGGGCGATCCCGGTCAAGATGGCTTGCAGCACAGCTTCCTGCTCGAGCCCGCCGATCGTCGTTCGCAGCGCGCGCCCAAACGCCGGCCCCAGCGCAAGCACTACTTCACGCTGGCTGCCCTTCGCCGCCGGACCCAGCTCGACCAGGCGCGAAAGCGGCGCGCCCGTATGCGGCGCGACGAAGCCCTCGGGCGACTGGGCTTGCGGGATGTCGGCGATTTCCCGCCAGCGCGCGCCCTCCAGGCGATAGCCGCTGCCGGGTCCGGCGTAATCGTTGCCGTCGTTGATGCCGCTGAGCACCTTGAAGTCGGCGTCGAATATCGCCGAGGGCTGCAGGTAATCGGCGGCGACGCGCTGGCGCCCCATCTCGAGGATATTGTCGGCGACGTCAGCGAAACCGCTGGCTTGCAGGGCGCGTATCACGCTAAGGAAGTCGCGGTCGCCGGCCATGAAAGCGTCGGCCGCTTCCAGGTCGGGCACGATATCACGCTCGGGCATGTCTTCGCTGCCATGCGCCACGACCGCCGCCTCGACCTCGTCATTCGTGATCGCCGGCAGATCCAATTCGCGGTAGACCGCCTGTATCGCGCGGGCGGCTTTGCGGCGTATCGCCAGCGCCTCGTCCTCGCTGATGGGCCGGACGCCGCCGTCAACCTGCATATCGCGCTGCAAGACGTTGTAATCATCGAAGTCTTCGGCATCGAAATTGCCGCCGCCGAAGAGGTTGTCGCGCTTGGGGATGGCGCTGTAGCCGCTGAAAATGAAGTCGGCGCCCGGGATGAATTGCAGCATCAGCTTGGCGGTTTTGCGGATGCTCGAATGCGAGGCCAGGGCGTCGTTGCCGGCCGCCACTTCCAGGCCCAGCATCGACGCCAGCAGGTTCTCCGCCAGGACGGCGCGCACGCCGCCCGGCAGCGCCTCGGGCAAAGCGATGCAGGAAATCGAGCCGTTCTGCACGCCTTGACTGCCGGCGCCTTTGACCACCAGCAAACAGCGCGCCTCCAGGTAGAGCATCGATTTCTTTTCGGCTCGGCCCATCAGCGCCTCCGAGCCTGTGCCCGAGGTGAAGCGGATCTTCACCCCGCGCGAGGCATAAGCCGAAGCCAGGAAGGCTTTCGACCAGGGCGTGTCATCACCATCGACGAAGGTCATCTCGGTGCCATAGACCGAAAGCGTCTCGGCGTAGCTGGTCAGCCCTTTCATCGCCAGGCGCAGGCCCAACGCTTCTTCGACAGAGCATTGCGTCAGCACGCCGCCGCGCCCGGTCTGCGTGCCGACCAGGATCGCCAGCGCGTTGAAGGGGGCGAAGCGCGCCACGCGCACGGTCGTCTCGACCTCGGCGAAACCGCGCCGGGCCGCCTCGGCCGCGTCCGCCGCCAGCAGCGCCGGATGCTCGCGCCAGTTGGTGACGTGGGCTTGATTGGCGGGCGTCCGGCGCACGCGCATCTTGGACAGGCCCATCATCATCTCGAGCACATTGAGATGGCGCAGGATGTCGCAGAGCTTGGCGGGCGTGCAGCCGGCGACCAGCCGGGCGATTTCGGCGCGCGGCGCGTTGATGTCGGCCAGCATGCGCGCGTACTCCCGCGACGGCAGCGCCATGGCTTCCGCCGCGACGTCCAGGTCGAGGGCGCGCGAGACGATGAAGCGGTCAAGCGCGTCGAAGTCGGCCGCTGCGACGCCATCCATCTCAAGGACGCGGCCGTCCGCCAGCGCGAGGCTCGGCTGCGGGTCGTAAGGGCTGTCGGCGACGATCAAGCCGGCTTCGGGCCAGGGCTCGACGTAGGTCTCTCTGTTGATGTCGCGCATTGCGAGCAGGGCAAAGCGCTTTGAGCGTTGCTGTTCTGACATGCGGCAAATCTACCATACCGGGGCAAGGCTGTCGAATGGGGACTGCTCGCGCGCCGGCAGGATGTTGTCAGTCATAATCACCGGTAATGTTTTTAATGCGACATTAAGCGCCTTTATATTTCATATCTCGCAATTTTGCGCTATACTGCGGCTGGAGAAATTTGCAGGTGACAAGGAATCGCAAGCATGACATCCGCCAGATCCGTTTCCCGCGCCGCCGGCAAGCTCAGTTTGATGGAGTTGAACAATGACGCTCGTTAAGCGCTTATCTATGATTGCCCCCCCCCCGCTCATTTGCTCTAGTTCTGCTCACGCTTCTATTCCTCAACCTAGCGGCAAGCCCAGTCGCCGCCCAGGCTACTAGTACTAATATCAACGTCGACAGCGGCTGCACCTTGGCGCAGGCGATTAAAAGCGCCAAAGATGACGCCACGCCCGCCGGCAGCAGCTGCGAGGCTGGCGGCAGCGGCACCAACCATTCAGATTACATCAGACTGACGAGCAATCTAACACTGACCCACAACGTCATCTTGCCGGAAGGCGCCACGCTTGACATAAGAGGCTCGCTCACGCTGAACGGCGGCGGTTATACGATCAGTGGCAAGGAGTCTCTAATTGGCGTTCGCGCTACCCAAAACGCCGACCTCACCTACAACCCCATCACCGTGACGCTTAACAGTCTGAGAGTCACCAACGGCAACAACGATGACGCGGACAGACCGATCATGTGGGTGAGCGACAAGGTAACGCTAACTATCAACCGCGGCAATTTCTTTAACATCAAGTCTGACACTAAGGGAGCCGCCATCCGACTCCTCGGCGACACTGATCCAATCACCATCGACAATACCGACTTCACCGGCATTACAAGCGGTGACGGCGCGGTATCCATGGGCGGAGTACCGGTGACAATCATTAACAGCCGCTTTACCAATAACACATCTACTTCTTCCGGCGGCGCTCTGAGATTCGATACGTCCGGGACCTACAGTATCAGTCGCAGCACATTCCGCGGCAACAGTGCCGCAGTTAACGGCGGCGCGATTAATATCCAGAGTGGCCACGTGACCATCTCCGAGAGCGCTTTCTCGCAGAATTCAGCGACCAACAGCGGTGGCGCAATCAATCAGAACGGGACTGCATCGATATACCGCAGCGTCTTCTCCGGCAATACGGCGGGCGATCACGGCGGCGCCATCTTCCACGAGCGTAACCTAACCGTGGAAAACAGCACCTTCTACAACAACCGGTCTACCAATGAAGGCGGTGCGCTGGGCAGCGACGACTTTTTCACCGCGACCACAGATTTCAGGCATGTGACATTTGTGAATAACGAAGCCACCGCGGCCAGCACACACGGTAACTCGCTCTTCATCGAACCAAACATCACCTTTCATATGTACAACAGCATCATCAAGACAAACACCAACCACAGCGGAGACGATTGCGTCGGCTTGGACACGAACAGCAGCAATATCATCCAGGATGGCAGTTGCGGCACGAGCAGCACCTTTAGCGTGGATCCGCAACTGGGCGGGCGCGCCGGCAATCCCGCTTATTACACCCTGCGATCTGTTGACAGTTTCGCAGTCGACCGCGCCAATAGCGCCGCCTGCAACGCCCTCCGCAACCCAGTCGACCAGCGCGGCCGCACCCGTCCCTACAATTTCGTTTGCGATATCGGCGCGTTTGAATGGTATCCGCCCCCGCCACCCAGATCCGGCGGTGGCGGCGGCGGTGGCGGCGGCGGCGGTGATGACGAAGCAGCCGCCAGCAGCGACTCGACTTCCGTCACGGTCTGCGCCGACTGCCCGGATCTGATGGCGGCCGGATACGCCTTGAAAGCCCACAACGGATTAAACAGCGGCGTGCAATTCCGACGCGTCGGCGCGATGGCTATCGGCGATCCAGCAGTGCGCGAGAACGGCTTCATGGACGCGATTGACGTCTACGGCTGGGTCGAGCAGGGCGTGTCCGTCTGCTTCCCAAACACGGGCTCGCTGCTCTTTCTTGATGCCGCCTTCAGCCCGCGCGCGCAAGTCCCCATGAGCGGTTACACGCAGGCCGGCATGACCTGCGCCGACATCGACCGGCCGGGCACGGTCGTGCTGCAGTCGGGCGCGGCGCCGTCGGCGCGGCGTTCGCGCTCGGAGGCGTCGGCGCGCGCGCTGAGCAACTGCATGGTCACGTCTGAGGCGATTCTCAACTTTCGGGAATCGCCAGGCGGGCCGCGCCTGCATTTTACGGACCCCTGGGGCGACGCAATCGCGGGCTGGCTGCCGCGGGGCGTGACGCTGACGGCGCTGGAGCGGACGGCGGATTGGTTCCTGGTCGATTACCACGGCGAGCGCGGCTGGGTCAGCGCCGAGTGGGTGACGCCGCATGGGGTTTGTGGGTAAGCACACGCGCCGCGCGCAATGGTGGGGCGTGCTAGCTGATCGCCCGTAAAACTAAACAGGGAGGCTGGAAAATCATCCTAGCCTCCCGTAAATTGCCTGACGAGCTACCATGAGGTCGCCAGGGGGTATTGTCACTTCAATTTAGCCCAATTGAATACATATGTCAAGCGCATAGGTCAGACCGTTGGATTGACCAGCGGTGTGCAATTCCGGCGGATCGGGGGGATAAGCGCGGGCCTCAACCATACCGACCGCGCAGGATCTCCGCCGCCTCGGTCATGGCGCATAGCTTCTGATAGGCTTCGTCCAGCGAGATGGGGTTGGTACTGGTGGGCGCGAAGCCGCAATCGGGAACCAGCGTGATCTGCTCCGGCGCCAGGTAGGCCAGCGCCTTTTCCACGCGCGCCACGATCAGATCCGGTGAATCGGCGATTTCGCCGCGCACATCGACGACGCCCAGGCCGATCGCTTTGTCGGTGGGGAAGGCGCCGAAGATGCCGACATCGCCGGCCTGGGAAACGGCAAATTCCATCGCCAACTGGTCAACATCCGCGCGCAGCAGAGCAGGCATGATCGGCTCGTAGTCGCCGTTGGCGTAGACGGTGCGCGCGCGGTTGCCGCGGCAGACGTGCAGCGCGGTCGCAATGCCATCGATGCCGGCGACGACGCGATTGAGGTCGTCGATGGCGCGCTCGACCTCGGCATCGGGGTCGGCGAAGCGCGCCCGATGCTCCGGGTCGACGAAGAAGCAGAGCCAGGGATCGTCAAATTGCACGACATCGACGCCGGCGGCCCGCAAAGCCAGGACTTCCGCGCGCAAGACGGGGATGACCGCCTCGATGAAGTCGCGCCGCGTGGCGTAGGCGCCGCGAGAGAAATCGGGATGCCATAGTCGTCCGCCCACCATGTGTGGCGAGGGCAGCGCCACCTTGATCTTGCGCTCGGGTTGCGCGGTCCGCCGCAGGTAAGCCGCGCCATCCGCCGCGATCGGCCGCGTGTACGTCATCGGCGCTGCCGCCAGCGCTTGCTGAAACTCCGCCAGGGTCCATTGCTGCGGCGGCGACAAACCGGTATCGGGCACGACCTCGGGGGCCAGCGCTTGCGTGCGATATTCCGCGCGCCGAAAACCACCGACCCGCTGCGCGAAGACTTCGAAGTAGCCGATGCGCCGCCATTCGCCGTCCGAGATGATGTCGACGCCGGCGCTCTCTTGCAAGCCGATGGCGAATGCGACCGCATTGTCCATAGCATCATCCAGGGCTACATCGCTTAGCTCGCCGCGCTGATGGCGCAGCAGCAGGTCAATCACCCACTTGGGCCGCGGCAAACTGCCGATGACGCTGGTGGGGAAGAGTGTATCCGTATTCATATGATTATCTCGACATAAGCGCTCCCCCTCCCTGATGCGTCGGGGAGGGGGTTGGGGGGTGG
>VXLV01000143.1 GCA_009841405.1 Chloroflexota bacterium
AACCCTCCCTCAACATACTGATTTTCGTGTCCAATAAATTAGGACCACTACAGGGCTTGATGCGCGACCAGTTGCACGACTTACTTGCGTTTACTGAGTTTTCTTGTCTGATTGTCGAAATTTTCGTGTCGGCTGAATTTACCACTCCCGAGAACAAGAGACTCTTGGCTACCAATTGGCAGTTACAATAGAATGAGAGTCCGCAATTGATCGAAAGGCAGCGACCGATGGCTAGCACGCAATCCGCGGAGCGGATCTTCCCGGCGAAGACCGGCAAGCGCGCCCTCGCCGGCATCCCGGCCGACAACATCGGTCTGGATTGGGCAATGGCAATTTGTACTTGCATCATTACCTTTGGCTTGTTCATCGATGGCTGGGCGCATAACCATGACAAGGTGGATGATTCTTTCTTCACGCCCTGGCACGCCCTGCTCTACGGCTCTATTGCGGCCGCGGGCCTGCTGCTGATCTACACCCATTTCCGCAATGTGGGCCGCGGCCATCGCTGGCGACAGGCGCTGCCCTACGGCTACGGGCTGTCCCTTGCCGGGTTCTTCATCTTCGCGACGGGCGGCGTCGCCGACCTCATCTGGCACGAAATCTTCGGCTTCGAAGAGGGCTTGGAGGCCCTGCTAAGCCCATCGCATCTGCTGCTGGCGGTCTCGGGGCTGATGATCATGACCGGGCCCATACGAGCGATGTGGCGCCGCGCCGATACCGAGCAGAGCTGGCGCGGCTTGCTGCCGGCGATTCTGGCCTTCGCCTGCATCACATCGGTCTTCACTTTCTTCACCACTTTCGCCGCCGTCAGCAGCGAGTTCATCGCGCTAACAGGCGCGCGGCCCGAGGACCACACCCTGACCGACGTCTACGGGATCATTGCCCTGGTCATGCACGCTAATATCTTGCTGGCAGTTGTGCTCTTCATGGCGCGGCGCTGGCGGCTGCCATTCGGCGCGGTGACCCTACTCTTTGTCGCCAACTCGCTCTTAATGACCTGGATGCACGTGCTTGAGCCGGGAGACTTCATCTTCGTCATCAGCGCCGGGGCAGCCGGCCTGCTGGGCGACTGGCTGCTGCGGCGGGATTCGCTGGACGAGACCGGCTCGTTCCGACGCTTCGCCATCATATTGCCCTTCGTATACTGCCTGGGCGCCCTGCTCATGACGCAGATTCTGGGCACGAATGTCTGGGGTACCGGCGGCCTCTGGTGGCTGATCCACATGTGGCTGGGCGTGCCGTTGCTGGCCGCCGCCTTCGGCTACGGCTTGAGCATGCTGATGCGCCCGCCCGTGTCAATAGATCCAGGAACGCTATAAGGAATTCGCCAAAGCAACAATCTGTAGGGGCGACATACCATGTCGCCCGAAACCACAAATCACAGCGGCGACGGGCGACCAGATTGGTCGCCCCTACGAGTATCAATATTTCGCGCGACTAACCTAAAATTGGCTCTGACAGTATAGTGTGAGGACTCCTAATGCAGGCAATTCGCCTCCGCACGATTCTGCTACTCTTCATCGTTCTGCTCGCCGGCTGTCGACAGCGGCGGCTGAGCTCCGCCGACGTGCAGCTGGAGCTTTCGGCCAGCGATCAGCGCGTCGGCGAGACGACGCTGCTCTTGCGCGTCACCGACCGCGACGGCGCAGCGGTCAACGATCCCGGCCAACTGAGCGTGCGCGGCGATATGGACCACGCTGGCATGGTTCCCGTGCTCGCGGAAGCCGATAGCAGCGAGGACGGGGTCTTCAGCCTGCCCTTCGAGTGGACGATGGGCGGCGGCTGGATCGTCGAGGCGCGGCTGACCCTGCCAAACGGCGATGTCGCGCTCGAGACTTTTAGGTTCGAGATCCTCAGCGAAGCGACGGAAGCCGGCACGATGAACATGGGGCACGGCGAGACTCCGGGCGAATCCAGCGCGGCTTACCTGCGCATTCAGAATCGCGGCGAGGGCGATGTGACGCTAGTCTCCGCAACCAGCGCCGCCGCCGCCGAGCTCTCCTTTCATCGCACAGTCGCCGACGGCGACATGGCGCGCATGGAAGCCGTCAACAGCGTGCTGATCCCGGCAGGCGAAACGGTTGACCTGGCGCCGGGCGGCCTGCACATCATGTTGTTGGACTTACAGGCCGACTTGCCGCCGGAAAGCGCGCTGACGCTACGACTGGCGTGTGATTCCGGCGAGACTTACGATCTGGACTTCCCGGTGATGACTATGCGTATGGGCGAGTTGGACGACGAGGTCGCGATCGGCGATCTGGTCTTCAGCCAGCGCTGGGCGCGGCCGGCGCAAGCGGGCGGCATGACGAATCACGCGCAGATGCATGATTCGGCGACGCCCTCAAACTGAGCCTTGTTCTCGATACGGCCAGCGGCTGCCAGCGAAGCGGACTGGCTGCAAGCGAGTTTCGCCACGCACATGGCATGGGCAAAACCGCCGGGCCACTTCGCCGCGGCGCTTGACAAGCAGGCGCGGGATGAGTTGCTGCTTCTGCTCGCGCTTGACGGCGGCGCCTGGCTGGGGCAGTGCGCGGTCGTCTGGCGCAGCGCCTACCCCGGCTTCCGCGACGCGCGCATCCCCGAGATTCAAGACCTGAACGTGCGGCGCGACTATCGGCGGCGCGGCATCGGCAGCGCGCTGCTTGAAGAAGGGGAACGGCGCATCGCCGAACGCTCGGACAGAGCCGGCATCGCCTTCGGCCTCTACGCCGATTACGGCGCGGCGCAGCGTCTCTACATCAAGCGCGGCTACGTTCCCGACGGACGTGGGCTACACTACCGCGTGAACCCTGTCGTCGCCGGCGAGACTTACCGCGTGGATGACAACCTCGCGCTCTATCTGGTGAAGATCCTCTAGGAGCGCTCGCGCGGTCAAGTCAGCCATCGCAACAGTCGCAGCCCCCGCGCGCCCGCCGGCAGCAGCGCCCGCAGCGCCTGCCCCTCCGCCGCGTCCAGCGGGCGCAGCAGCAGCAGCGCGAACGCGTACACGAGCCCGCTCGCGGCGACCGCAAGCAGCGAATGCCCCAGCGCAGCCAGCGCAGCCAGCATCGCGCCGAGAGCGACCAAGGGCCGCCATAACAGCGCCGGCACATTCACGGCCGGTATATGGCGGCGCGCCAGCCAAACGAAGGGCGCGAAGAGCGCCAGCTCCGAGACGATGGTGGCGATTGCCGCCGCCTGAATACCGAAGCGCGGGATGAAGATCAGGTTGGCGGCGATGTTGAAGCAGACCGCGAAAGCGAAAGCGCGCGTGATGATGCGTTGCAAGCCGAGCGCGATCAGCGCGTACTGCGTCAGGCTGTTCATCCAGCCGACGGGGATGCTCCAGATCATCAGCTGCAGGGCGATGACCCCCTGCGGCACATAACGCGGACCGGCCAGGATCAGCGTCAGCGGCTCGGCCAGCGCGGTGAAGCCCACCGCCAGCGGAAGCGTCAAAGCGAAGAGCAGCTTAATGCCAAAACGAAAGCTGCGGCTCAGGGCGGCGCGGTCGTCTTGCGCCTGGCGCGAAATCACCGGGAAGAGCGCCTGCGTGAAAAAAGCCGGCACGATATTGATCGCAAGCAGCCACTTGTAGGCGGTGCTGTACTGCGCGACAGTGGCCGCCCCTTTCAACGCCTGCAAGATGACGATATCAACCTGGAAGAATATCGTGGCCAGGAAGTGATTGAGCATCAGCGGCAGGCTTTCGCCAGCCATCTGGCGAATCAGCGCGAAATCAGGGACGAGCCGGCCGAGCGGGCCGATCAGCCGCCGCCCGGTCCAGAGCAAGACCAGCAGGGTCAGCGCATTGTTAAAGATGCTGATGGCGGCCAGGCCGACGATGCCGTGGCCGAGCAGCAGGACGATCACGCCGAAGACCGCTTTGTTCATTGTGGTGATGGTGGCGATGGCGGCCGGCTTTTCCGCCTGCTCGTTGGCGTAGAAGAGCGAGGTCATGCCCTTGGACAAGCTGGCCGGGAAGAGGCCGATATAGAGCAAGCCGATGGCCAGCAAGCCCTCGCCGCCGATGGCCTGCGCGCCCGACGCGGTCCAATGCAGCAGCACCCCCGCCAGCAGCGGCGCGCCCGCCAGGCTCAGCAGCAGGCGAAAGAACGAGCTGTTGTAGAGATAGCGGCCAGCGCGTTTGCGCCCCTGCGAAACTTCGCGGACCAGCAGCAAGTCCAGGCCGAAGTTGGTGAAGATATCGAAGGCCACAAAGAGCACGATGGCAAAGTTGTAGACGCCCACTTCCATCGGCAGCAGCAACCGGTACATGACGATGGCGAAGACCATGTCGATCCCGCGATTGAATAAGTTGAGGATGATAGGCGCGATGCTGTTGCGCGCGACCCGCGCCAAGCCGGACGAGGCCTCCGTGTTCAAGCCGATGTAAGCGCGCCAGAACCAGGCGCCCAACAGAAACACGATCAGCGCGACGCTGATTGAAGACGCGAACATGCCCAGCTGCACGCTGGCCGGGCTGTAAACCAGCCGCACCGTCCAATCGCCCGCGGGCAGCTCGACGCCCTGGAAATTCGCCAGGACCAGCCGCACCGCCGCGCCGTATTCCGCGTCTTCACCCCGGCCCCAGGGGCGTACGAAAGCGCGCCAGCCGGGCGCGTACGTCTCGCTGATGACCAGCCAGCTCGCGCTGTCCAGACTGATGTCGATGAACTTCTCGCGGCCACTGTCGCGCGTGATCTCCGCCGCTCGGTAACGCGGAATGCGGGCGCCGCCGCCGCTCATATCCAGCTCGGCGAATCTGAAGCCGCCGCCGACCTCCGCCAGCCAGCGCGGGTCCCAGTCGGCTTTGTCGACTGCGAACGCGCGCGGCAGGGCATTGCGGTTCTCCCAGATCGCCACTTCCTGGCGGTAGACGTCTTCCCAGCCCGGCACGCGCATCTCGAAGTCGGGCGCCGTCAGCACATAACGCAGGTTGAACAGATTGAGCAAATCCGAGCCGAGCGTGCTTCGGAAACTGCTGTGATTGAGTTCGGGCGCCGTGTGCAGCGGAGCGATCTGGTTGAAGTCGAGCCGGGGCTGCGGTTGCAGCGCGCGCATGGTCGCGACATAGCCGGCGGGAATGATGCTGTCGTAGCCGCGGATATCGTCCAGGCCGTACTGCAAGCCCGTATTCGGATGCAAGATCGCCGGGTCGCCGTGCCGCTCCAGGCTGGTCACGCGGAAATGCCCATCCTGCCCGGCCAGGTATTCGATCGCCGGCGGCGTAAAATCCAGCAGCGCCGGATCGCTCGCCGGGTTGAAGCCGTAAGAAGCGACCAGCAAATCAACCGCCGCAGCTGCCAGCGCCAGCGCCGTCCAGCGCCCGGAGCGCGCCCGAGCCGCCCACAAAAAGATGACGCCGCTCAGGGCGAGCAACAGCGCAAGAACCGCGACTTGCGGCAGCTGATAACTGTAGAACATGCGCCCGTCAGCGAAGGCGCGGTCGGCGTGCGCCAGGCTGGCGACCAAGCCGTCGAAGAGCGGCGCGAACTGCGCGAAATTGAGATGAATGAGCGCCATGCCGCCCGCCAGCGCCAACCCGGCCAGCAGCAGCAAAGCGCCGAACAACCGCGCCAGGCGCGCCGGCGCCGCCAACTCTCGCCCCGAGAGCCGGTGCAGGCCGATGCCGGCCAGCACAGCGACCGCCAGCGTCAATCCATAGACCCAGCGGAAAGGCGTGTTGAGCTGGTTCATGCCGGGCAGGCTATAAAGCAGGCTATACGTGGAAGCGCCAAACATGAATGACAGCGAAACCAGCGCCAGCACCGCGAATATGATAATGTAGGGCGCGCGCCGGATTCCGCTGATGACAGCGTAAAGCGCCAGCGCCAGCGGCATAATGCCCAAATACAGCGCGCCTTCGACATAATTCTTGACGCCCCAGTCGATATGGCTGATGGCTTGGCCACGCGCGTTATGCAACTCGCTGATCAAGGCGCCGCTGAAGGCGTCGGTGTAGCTGTGATGCGCCGGATTGCCGTAGAAATTGGGCAGCAAGAATTGCAGCAGATCGCGCGGAGCATGGGCGTAGCTCAAGACTGTTTCCAGACTGGAGCGCTCGGCGCGCCAATTGCCCTGCGCAAGTTCATATAGCGGGATCAATTGCAGCGCCGCCAGGCCCAGCCCCAGCGCCGGCATCAGCAGCAGCCAAAGCGACGTGCTTAGCGCCCAGCGCAGCGGCAAGGCCCGGCTTGCGCGCCAACGGCTGAAGAAATCCCAGAGCAGCCGGCAAGCGGCGTAATAGCCCGCGATCAGCAGCGAATAAATGCTGATTTCGATATGGCCGGCGAGGATGTTGAATCCGACCGCCATAGCCCCGATGACGACCCACTGCAGCGCCGCGCCCGGGAAGACCCAGAGGCTGCGCCGGCGCAGGATATTCTCGATCATCCACAAAATCAGCGGCAACCAGACGGCCGCGGCCACGATCATCGGGAAAACGGCGCTGGCGATGAGGAAGCCCGAGAGCTGATACACCAGACCCGCCAGTCCCGCCCCGGCGCGGTTGACGCCCAAGGCGCGCAGATAGCCCGCCATGAAAAGGCCGGCGAGCCAGAGATTCAGCAAGATGAACCAGCCGTAAGCGGCGCTTAGCGGCATCACGTAATAGACAACGCTCAGCGGATAAAGGGCGGAATGCTGGCCGGCGGCGAAGAAGGGGACGCCCGCGAAAAGGTGCGGGTTCCACAGCGGAATCTCACCCTGCGCCATCTGCGCGCGGATGAAGCGCTTCCACTGGTAATTCTGCAGCACCATGTCGGAGAGCAAGTGATTATGCGGCGTCGCCGGGGCGCGAACGACCTCGCGATAAGCCGACCAGGGCAGATGCTGGTAGAGATTTTCGCTGGGCAGCAACGTACGGTCGCCCAGAGTCTGCTGGTGGAACATCAGCAGCGGCGCGAGCAGCAAGAAGGCGACGAGCAACAAGTCGGGCGCGGCGCCGCGGCGGGTTCGATTCAGCATCGGCAATTGTCGATTCTTTGCTGGAGCTCGGCGGCGAGACATCTTCCTTTATACACAGGCGGGCGGTTTTTGCCTAGTCGCGCCAAGCGCCTTCCCATATCCCAAATTACGCCGGATATATCCCAGGAAGTCTGCGATAAATCCCTTGCGCGCCCGTCGAATCAACCTACAATTGAAAATATCCGTGTGCCGTGAAGGCGCTCATCGGCGCGATTTTGCGGGCTTTCTCCTTCGGTAAAGCGCGTAGGGATGTGGCGTCTGAACCCGGCGCCGCCTGCGCAAGGCTGTCTTTCGATCAAGCAAAGATGAATTGGCGCAGGCAATGGAAATCCTGAAAACGCCCCCAAGGCAGATGACAATGGCCGACGGCCTGTTCGACAACCGCTACCGCTACAACTACATCTACCCGCGCGGCCGCTCGGGCGAGACGCTGCGCGCGGTCGATACGCAGGCCAATGATCGCCCGGTGGTGATCAAGCGCCCCAACCCCAATGACGCGCCGCCAATCCGCGCCGGCCAGGAAGTCAGCATTATCAACGAGCGCGACGCCTTGACGCGCCTGGCCGGGCATCCGGTCCTGACGGAACTGCTGGGCAGCGGCCAATTCTTCGTCGGCGGCATCCCGCACCAGTACATCGTCATGGAACGCGCCGAAGGCTGCATCATCGCCGATGAGGTCGTCGAGCTCGCCGGGCAGCATCAGCGCTTGCCGGTGCTGGAAATGCTGGAAATCGTAGACCGGCTGATCAACTTGCTGCGCTCTGCGCATGACAACGACATCGTCTACAACGATGTAGACGCCAAGCACCTGTTTTGGAATCGCGAGAAGTACCAGCTCAAGGTGATCGACTGGGGCAACGCCGTCTTCCTCGAAGGCGACGACGCCACGCCCCAGGGCATCAGCCGGCAGACCGATCTGTTTCAACTGGGCGAGCTGATCTATTTCATATTGTCAGGCGGCCGCCGCGTCGAGGCGCCGCGCGATGCCGACGCCGACTTTGAGGTCGACTTTCACCAGGACAGCCAGTCCATCGACATGAGCTTGCGCGCCATTGTTACACGCGCGGTACACCCCAATTTGCGCTATCGCTACGCCTCGCTGGCGGAGATCTCCGCCGATTTGCTGCGCTACCGCACGCCGCTGGAGCGCGACCGCAACGCCATCGTCACGCGCGCGCTTGACAGACTCAAGGCGCAAGACCTCAGCCGCAGCGACCTGCTGGCCTTGCAGGCTAACCTGGGCACGGCGCTACGGCAGAACCCGGCCTACCCGGCCGCGCGCAACACCAATCAAGAAATCATCGACCGCCTGCGCGATCTGGAAGTCTCCGCCGATTTGGACGCCGTCAAAATCTACATGCAAGGCGCTCACTGGGCCAGCGCGGCCGAGCTGCTCACCGAGCTGCGCGAACGCGCGGGCAGCAAGACCGGCGCGCTGGTGCGCCTGCTTCTCGACTGGTGCCTGATTCTGATGGAGCGCCAACCAGCGCCCGTGACGCCGGAGGTCGCGCAGTCAATCGCGATGTTATTCGACTATCGCGCCGACAAAGCCTCCAACCTGCTGCTGGCCGGCGAGCCGGACGATGAGGAAAGCCGCGTCATGCAATGGCGCCTGGCGGAGCGGCTGACATCGCATTTCCCGGACGTCATGCTGCTGCAGCCCAATCTGTTCCGGCTTGAGAGCGCCATCCAGCAGCTCAAAGTCGAAGGCATCCCGGTCGATGAGGCGCAGGGTGTCTTGCGGTCCATTCAGCGCGGTCAGCAACGGGTCGCGCAGATGCAAGACCCGCGCGCCGGCGCCCTGCGCGATAGCTACCGCGAAATGGTCGACAACCTGTCGCAGCTCAACGCCAACTTGCAAACGCTGAGCTTGCAGCACGAATTCTCCGAGCGCCGGCTGCCGCTTAACGCCTTGACGCGCGCCCTGAACGCCGCGATGGCGCTGGCCGACAATATGCACGTCATCGGCAAGCAGGCGGCCAACAACCCGCGCGATGCCCTGACCGCGCTCGACGCCAGCCGCGCCATCGACCCGCCCAACCCGGTCTGGGACAAGATCGAAGACTTCCTCAGCCTGCTCTATGAGATCTTGCAGAACAGCCAAACCTATGTGCCGGCTGCGGACGGCTCCGACCTGGAGAAGTGGCTGCAGGCGAAACATGAAGAATTGACGCCCTTCGCCGACCAGCTCTTCGACAAGATGCTCGGCGAAATGATGGAAGGGGTGGCAACGGCGCAGCGCGCCTGGCAGCGCTATCGCGATGTCATCGTCGCCGGCGACCGCGCCGAGGCCACCGGCGCGCTGGAGAAAGCGGCCGAAACCGTCGGCGCCATCAGCCCCACCCTGTCGAGCTGGTTCAACGAGCTGCGGACGGTCGTGGACCAGGCGCTTTACGTCGAGCGCCACTCGGTGCCGGGGCACCTGGGGAGGACCCTGGCCGACGGCTGGGCAGCCTTCGACCGCGGGCAGCTGGCCGACGCGCAACGCCTGGGCCAGCAAGCGCTCGAGATCGCCCGCAGCGAAAGCGAGCAATTCATCGCCGAGCGACTCTGGAAGCTGTCGCGCGCCCTGCGCGACTGGGTCGAGCGCAACGGCGTCGAAAGCGAAGAGCGAACCAGCAAGGCGCTGCTGGATATTGAAGACCTCTTCACCGACGGGGAAAACCGCGCCATCAACAGCTTCGCCACCCAGATGCCAAGCACGGAAACTTATCTCAAAGCGATGGGCCAAGGCTTGGTGAGCGGCTTCGCCAATTCCAATACGGCGGCGCTGCGCGTTCTCTTCGCCCAGTACGTCCTGTCAGGCGTGCTGGACGCGCACGACGGCGCCATCGGCGACGCGCGCTTCTGGCATGCAGCCGCCCTGCGCGCGCTGCCTGACGCCGCCGAAAAGCACCCGGCTTTGCGCAAGCTGGACGAGTACATGGCCAGGCGAGCAAGCTTGCTCGGCGCGCAAGCCATTTTCAATCAAGCGACGGGCGCGCATATCAGCGACAGCATCGCCGAGCTGGCGCGTCAACTGGAGGGCAATCCGGAAGCGCGCCTGCTGGCGCCGGGCATTCAAAGCCTGCGCGCCCTGGATTCGGCCCTGCAAGATTGGGCCGATGCCGAATTCCGCGCCGCCGCCAACAAAATCGAACAAGCCCTGCGCGGCGTCACCGAAGCCGAGTCCAACGCCGGCATCGACCTGAAACCCTACCGCGCCTGGATGGAGGAACTCAGCGCCGCCCTGGCCGAGCTCAGCGTCAAGCGCCGCAGCTTGATGCAGGAGATCGACCGCCACATTGACGAGCCCCAGCCCATCGTCCGCGAAGCCATCCACTTCCAGGCCGATGCGACCGAGGACTTGCTGGGCTTCAAACACGCCCAAATGATGCTGGGCTGGCGCGATACCTACGAAGCCTTCCTGAGCGTCTTCCAGGGCGACAAGCGCCGGGGCCAAAAGCTGGAAGCGATGGATGAACTCTTCAAAGCCATGTTCATCGACCGCAACCCGGCTTACCCGCTATTCCGGCAGTGGTATCGCGCCGTCGAAGCGCTGCCCGAGGAGCCGGAGCCGCCCGAAGAAGAAGCCGAAGCCATCACCGCGCCCGAACCAGTCGAACACGCCAAACCGCCCGAGCCGATACCGATGGACATGGAAGCGGAAGTCACGGAGCGCTCCGCTGGCGGCAACCGCTGGCTCTTCAACCTGGCGCTGGCGGCTGGCTTGATCCTGGTGGTCGGCGGCTTGCTGTCTCTGGCTGGCAGCGGCCGGCTCGACGGCATGCTGGCGGCGCTTCTGCCCGAGCCCGCCGCCACAGAAGCCGTCGCGACTAAGGCTACGGCCAAGACGCCACGCGAAGTCGCGCTGGTCCTTCACGATATCGACGAGGAGCAAGCGAGCGACGCGGCCGCGCCTACCAGCATGCCCGCACCAACAAATCCGCCCGCGCCGACTCAAGCGCGCCCGGCCGAGCCGACAGCGGCGCCAACCCTGGACCTGCCGGCGGAAGGCTTAATAGGCGTTCAGAATCTGCTGGATCTCTTCAGCGGCGCGGCGGCCCAGCCGAATCTGGCCGAAAGCGCCTTCAGGCGGCAAAACGGCTCCTGGCGGCTGGGCGGCGTCGCCGCGGCTGAGGGCAAGACGCTTTACTTCTACCCCCCGGCGGACTTGCTCGAGAGCCACTACGGCAATTCAGCGGCCAGCCGCATCAGCGGCGTCGAAGCAGAGATTACCTTGCAGAGCGCCAACTCGACGGAAGACGAGGTCTATTTCGGCATCGCCTTCCGCAGCGCGACCGGCGCTGAAACCGCCGGCATCCAGGTCCAGCAGGTCGGCCCACAGGTCATCAGTCTCGCGCTTTATCGAAACGGCGAGGCCGACTTCGTCAGCCAGCGCCAGGCGAACAACGTGATCGCGCGGCTGCGGCTTTCGCGCGACGCTTCAAGCGGCGCGGTCAGCGCCTATTTCAACGACATGCTGGTTGGCGATCCAATCGAGTTCGCGCCGGCGGACGCGGCCATTCTGCCGGTCATCTTCGTCAAGGACGGCGTGGTCATCGGCGTGTCAACCTGGGATGTGACGCTGGAGTAATGCAGCAGCTGACACTCATTCAGAGATTAGTAAATATAGGGGCGAGCCACCGCCG
>VXLV01000060.1 GCA_009841405.1 Chloroflexota bacterium
CCCCCCCCCCCCCCCCCCCCCCCCCCCCCCCCCCCCCCCCCCCCCCCCCCAGGCTGCCCGTCAATGCCTGCAGGCGGCATAATTTGCCGCCCCTACAGCCCCCTGCCAGCAATATTCGTCTTCGCCTGCCGCGCCCCTATGCTACAATGACCGCATGAATCTCATCGATTACGCCAGCATACTGATTCGCCGCGGCTGGATCATGCTCCTGCTCGCCCTCATCGCCGCCGCCGCCGCCTTCTTTTTTAGCCGCGGACTCGACCCGGTTTACCGCGCAACACAGAAGGTGCTGATCGTCCCCAGCCGCATCGACTTCGGCCTGACGCAAGCCGCCAAGCAGACGCTGAATAATCACGTCGCCTGGCTCGACAGTTCCCTGCGCGCCGCCGAAGTGATCGACCTGCTGCAACTCGATATGAGCCCGACGCAGTTGCGCGGCGATGTGCGTATCGCGCCCAATCTCGACAGCCAGGTCATCCAGATCGACGCCGAATCCAAAGACCCCGGCCAGGCGGAACGCGTCGCCCGCGAGTGGGCGCAACTGCTGATTCTCTACCGCAATGATCAGAACCAGCAGGCGCGCCGCGAAGACCGCATCTACGCCAGTCTGCAAGACAATCCGGTGACGGTGCTGGCGCGTCCAAACGTCAGAATCAACACCGCGGTTGGCTTCATCGCCGGCCTGTTCGCCGGCGCTATCATCGTCTTTGTGCTGGAATATCTGGAGAGCGCGATCGTGCGCCGACGCGAAGATGTCGAGAGCTACGCCGGCTTAACCGTGCTGGCGGCCGTGCCGCCTTCGGACTAGTCTGCGGCCAGTATCTTCGCCAGAATCGCGGATTCGATATTCCCGCCTGAAACCACGCAGACCACTTTGCCGCTGCCGGCTTTTCCCGCCAGCGCCGCCGCCACCGATGCCGCGCCCGCGCCCTCGGCGATCACCCGCTGCCGCTCCGCCAGCAGCCGGATCGCCGCCCGGATTTCGTCCAGCGAGACCACGAGCGAATCATCAAGCAGGTCGCGGACCCGCGGCCACATCTCCGGCAGCACGCTCGCCCCGCCGATGCCATCCACGAAGCTGGGCGTATACTCGACAGCCACCGGCTCGCCGGCGCGCAAAGACGCCGCCAAGGGCGCCGCCGTCTCTACCTCGACGGCGTAGACGCGGGCGCTCGGCTTCAGCGCGCGCAGAGCCGAGGCGATTCCGCTGCTAAGCCCGCCGCCGCCATAGGGAATAACCACTGCGTCGACATCGGGCAGGTCGTCCAGGATCTCCAGACCGATTGTGCCATTGCCCGCGATCACGTCCGGGTTGCTCACCGGGTGGATGAAGATGCCCTCGAGACCGGCGAATTCGCCCGTGATGATGGCATGCCACCACTGGTCGAAGGGAACCTTGACGACCTCCCCGCCAAGCCGCCGCACCGCCGCCAATTTCGTCTCCGGCGCATGATCGGGCACGACAACGCTGCAAGGGATGCCGAGGCGCGCCGCGATCCAGGCGACGCCCTGCGCCATATTGCCCGCGCTGGCGGTATAGACGCCCCGCGCCAGTTCGTCGCGCGCAGCCAGCGCCATGGCGTTGCCGGCGCCGCGCAACTTGAACGAGCCGATGGGCTGCAGATTCTCCAGCTTGAGGTAGATTTCCGCGGGCGCGTCCTTAAGCGGCAGGCGCAGCAATGGCGTTCGCACTACGCTATCAGCGATTCGCGCCGCCGCCGCTTGAATCGCCTTCAGTGGAATCGCTGGACTCATCTATCCTCCTGCGGCGTAGCGCGCCAATTGGACCGGGTCGACATCTACGCCCAAGCCGGGCGCGGTCGGCACGGAAACATAGCCATCCACCTGTTTGAACTGCGGCCGCGTCAACGTATCGCGCAGGGCATTCTCCGAGCGATCCATCTCCAGCATCGCAGCCGACATCCGCAGCCGGCCCGGCAGCGGATCGAGCGTGCTCACCAGGTGCAGCCCGGCCGCGAAGGCGATGCCTGTGCCCCAGCTATGCGGGATGATATTGGTCTGAAAGGCGCTCGCCAGCGCGGCAATCCGCTTGACTTCGGTCAGGCCGCCGGCCGCGCAGATATCGGGTTGGGCGATGTCGACGCAGCGCATACTCAAGAGCTGGCGGAAACCGGCCAGCAGGTACTCGCATTCGCCGCCAGCGATTGGAATGGATGTCCGCTGCCGCAATTCGCGATAGCCGTCGTAATCTTCCGGCGACAGCGGCTCCTCGAAGAAGCTGATGCCCAGCGGCTCAATTTGGCGCGCGAAGGCTAGCGCCTCGCTGAGCGAATAAGCATGGTTCGCGTCCACCATCAATTCGATATCAGCGCCGATCGCCTGCCGGACAGCGCGAACGTGTCGCAGATCAGTCTCCACGCCCAGCCCGACTTTCATCTTGATCGCGCTGAATCCCTGCGCTGCGTAGCGCTGCGCCTCTTTAACCAGCGCGCCGACCTGGTCATCACTCTCGGTGAAGTACAGGCCGGTGGCGTAAACCCGCACGTCTTCGCGCCGCCGCCCGCCGAGCAGCGCGGACACCGGCTGCCCCAGCAGCTTGCCGCGCAAATCCCACAAGGCGATGTCGATGGCGCTAATCGCCGCGACCAGTACGCCGCGCCGCGCGTAATCCAGCGCGCGCAAGTGCATCTTGCTCCAGATCGCCTCCACTCGCAGCGGATTTTCGCCAATGGCCAGCGGGGCCAGAAACTCGACCCCGGCTTTGACGACCGCCGCCGGCCCATAGCCCTCGCCCCATCCATAGGACCCATCGTCGGCGACCGCCTTGACCAGGCAGACTTGCCGCGCCTGAAACTCAAATTGCGAAAAGTAGAAGGGCCGATCCAATTGCTGCTCCACCACGATGGCTTCGATCCGCGCAATCTTCATGCAAGCGAACTTTCTCTGTAGAATTCAACAGGCTCAAAGTCTACCATTTTTCAGCTGGAATTCCGCAAACGACGGCAGGCGAACCCAGGACGCGCTATTCACATGGCAAATGCAGAACATAGCGGCGACCTACGCCTCGCGCGGCATATCATCGATCGCTTGATCAGCGAACTGAATGTGATACTGTCGGACGACTTGGTCGGCATCTACCTGTACGGCTCGCTGGTCAGCGGCGACTTCGACATCGCCGTCAGCGACATCGACCTGGTAGTCGCGCTCGCGCGGGACTTGAACGCGCGACAGTTCCAGTCGCTGCAGGCCATGCACGCGCGCGTGGTCGGCGACCACCCGGACTGGGACGACCGCCTGGAGCTCGCCTATATCTCGCGCCGCGCGCTAAAGACCTTCCGCGATGTCGAGAGCACAATCGGCATCATCAGCCCGGGCGAGCCCTTCCACCTGATACAAGCGGGCGAGGACTGGCTGATCAGCTGGTATGACCTGCGCCGGAATGGCATCGCCTTGCAGGGCCCGCCGATCCAGACGCTCATCGACCCGATACCCGCCCGCGACTGGCTCGAAGCCGTGCGCGCGCACATCTGCGCCTATCACCGCAGCGTCACGGACGCAGCCGATATCATGTACCTGTCCTACATCGTTCTGACAGTCGCCCGCGGCGTTTATACTTTGGCGCATGGGCAAGCCGCCTCCAAAGTGAAGGCCGCGGCCTGGGCGCGGCGGCGCTTTCCTCGCTGGTCGGGGCTGATAGCGCGCTCCTTGCAGTGGCGAAGCGGCGCAACCGAAGACTCGCCGCCCATCGCGCAGCTTCGCGCCGAAGTAAAACACTATCTCGACGATATCTTGCCCGAAGCGTCTTGCCGGGGCGAGGAAGCTTTGACCGACTAAGGCGCTGGCCCTACTCGCATAGGCCTTCCGTCTGCACGTAGTCGGCGCTGATCCAGCCGTCAAGGCCCATAAATTCGACAAAGAACCAACTGGCCGTTCTGGCATTGGCGGGCATGGTCACGCGGAAGGGCGCCAAGGCCAAAACATTCTGTCCGCCCGCTTCATCGCGCAAGCGCAGCACATTCGTCGTTGTGACCCGGCAATCGGACAAGGGGATGGATGCGTCTTCTTGCAGCGGCGATACATAGACCACCGTGCCGCTCGTTGTGATGCGTCCGCAGGCAAGCTCGCCCGATGTGTAGAGCGACAAGCGCGATACCGCCGGCGGCGACGCGGACGTATCCATAAATACGAGCGAGCCGCCGTCGGCAAAGCAGGCTTCCACACCGGCATCGGTTCGCCCCCATACCGCCGCCGCAATCTCGATGCCGGCGTTCATCAGGGGATGTTTGTCAAGTTCGCCGATCTCAACCACTTCGCAGCGCACGTCCAGGTCCCGGCTTCGGATGACGATCTCTGCCGGTATATCGTCGCAAATATAGGGATGCGCGGGCGAGTCCGGGTCGATCTTGTCTGGCGCGCAGCCGGGCAGGTCAAGCGCCTGGCCAACGGATAACAGGTCGTCCGTCAGCCGGTTGAGCAGGCGCAAGTCTTCCACGGATGTATTCTGCTTCTCCGCAATTGGGATCAGGCTGTCGCCGGGCTGCACGATATAGACGCAATCGCGCGGTTCTTCTTCGGCCGTGGGCTGCGGCCGCGCTGTCGGTTGGCGTCGCGGCTCGGCCCTTGGTATCGGCGTCGGCTCCGCCCAGGGCAATTCAAAGGCGCCAATGTCGCAGCCGTCGCCTTGGGGGCGCGTCGTATCCATGAAGTCGGTATCGGGATCGCGCAAGTCTTCGCAGAGCTGCTGGTCCGCGGTGTCAATGCCCGGGCTGCCTTGTTCGAGGGGGAAGTAGGTCACGCCCTTGAAGATCCTCGGCTCGCCCAAGACGACGTTTGCCACCGACGCAACCTCATCTCGCGCTTCTTCCTCAGATTCGACATGCTGCGCTTCGGCCGCAGGCGTCGCGGTTGACCCCGGGAGCTCGGTCGACGCGGCGACAAACTGCGCGCTCTGGCTGGACGGCGCCTCGGTCGCGGTTGGCGATGGGGTTGCCGTCGCGTCTTCCTCTTCTACGAGCAGAGGACAGGAATTATCGCTGATGGCATTCATGACCCAGGCAATGACGCTGTATTCGCTGACGCCGGGATGGCATTGCGTTACGCCTTCGGCGGTCTCGCCGGCGATGATGGTGTTGCCGATGCTCAGCGTCGCCTGCGATCCGGTAATCGCGATGGACGCGCCACGTTCGTCGGCTGTATTGTTCGCCATGGTGACGTGGATGATAGTGACTTCCGTTGTAAAGTCCGAATCCGCCCCGGCGTTGATCGCGCCGCCTTCGCGGGCGTGATTGCCGCTCAAAGTTGAGTTTTCGATCTTCAGACGGCCGTTCCAGATTTCGATCACGCCGCCTTCGTCAGCCTGATTGTCGGTGAAACTGCTCTTGTCGAATTCCGCGATGCCCCCGGCGACACGCACAGCGCCACCGTCTTGCGAGGCGACGTTGCCGCTAAAGCTGCTTAATTCTTCGATGTTCAGTGTATGGACGCTGCTCTCGCTGGTGAAATACAAGCCGGCGCCGCCGCTGCGCATGGCGGTATTGTCCTTAATCTGGCTGCCGTAGATATTCACCGTGCTGTTGCTGGCGTAAATGCCTCCGCCGGCATCGCCCGCCCAACTGTCTTTTACTACGGCGTTCCTAAGAATTAGCGTACCGCGGTCGACATGAATGGCGCCGCCGCGCGCGCCCGTTCGGCCATTGGTAATCGTAATATTCTGGAGCGTGACCGTCGCGTCGCTGATGGAGAAGATCGCCGTGCTGTCATCGCCGGACACGGTGAAATTCGATCCATCAATTGTCATATCGGTGGTGATAGTCGGCAGCCGCCCGCTCAGCGTGATGTCGCCGGTTAAGGTGATCGTGTCGTCGCCGTCGCCGGCCGTGCAGCGATCGAACTCATGATCGTTGTTCGCCGCGTGTATGGCTTCGCTGAGCGAACAGTCTTCGTCAACCGAGATATTGGCCGCCCGGCTGACGGATACCGAAATGAGCGCGAAAAGCGCGATGAGCGCGGCTGCGAACAACCAGGACCTTCGAACGGCAAGCATCAAGCGGACTGTCATTATTAGGTTCTTTGCTTGTTCTTAATGAGTATTGCTATGAATTATAGTTGCGGTAAATTATTGAGCAAGCTTTTATACGCCTACTTTGATCCAGGTTCGCTACAAGTGCGGTGGTGGCGTCTACTCGCAGACTCCGCTAGCGCGCGCGTATCTGGCGCTGATCCAACCTTCCGTGCCGAGGAAGGCCACGTTAAACCAGCTGTTAGTGCGCGAGTACGAGTCGAGCGTTACGTTGTAAGGCACCAGACGGAGAACCGTGGCGCTGCCGACATCCGCTCGCAGGCGGACGGTCTGCGTTGTCGTTACCCGGCAACTCGTCAGCTCAACAAAAGTGTCCCGCTCGATGACCGCCGCCACCAGGACGAGGGTCCCCGGTTGGTCGACCTCGCCGCAAGTCATGCCCGCGGCATTGTTGTAGCTCGGCTGCGGCCTGGGCGTCGGCGGCGCAGTCACGCGATCGAGAAGGACCAGCTCGCCTATATTGCGGAAGCAGACCTCAACGCCCGTTTCGACATAACCGAAGATGTCAATCGCGGCGATCATGCCCGACGCCAGGGCCGGATGCTTGTCGATAAGGCCAACATCCACTTCGCGGCAGCCGACGACGCGGCTGGCGCTGCGCACGACCATGCTGTCGTACAAGTTCTGACACGAGAAATCGAGCGAGCTGCTCTCGATATCGCCGCCGGGACGGTAACAGTCCGGCACAATCAGTTCGGCGTCGACGAAGAGCGCATCCTCCGTGAGCTGGTTGATGGCGCGGAATTTCTCGACAGTTGTATTGTAGGTCTGCGCCAGCTGAAAGAGCGTATCGCCGACCGCGACCGTGTGTCTGCATCGCGTCGCCGGATCAGGCGTGGCCGAAAGCGTCGCCAAGGGGTCGACGCTGTGCGTGGCGGTCTCTGTCAGCGCGAAGGCCGTCTGCTCCAGCGGCGGCAAGAGCGCGACTTCGGTCTGGGTTGCGCCGGCCGCCTGAGTCGCGGTCAACTGCGCGATAGACGTGGCCGCTTCCGCGGTCTGGGTCGGCGGAACGGCAGTTTGCGTTTGCTCGGCGGCTTCTGTTTCGGTGGCTTCCGCCCTTTCGGTCGCCACTACGGGCGGGATTAGCTGGCCCGGATCTTGAGTCGCTGTCTGCGTTGGCGTAGACGTATTGGCGTCTTCCGGATCCTGCGGGTTTGGCGGATTGCCATTGTCTGGCTCCGGCGTATCGGTGTCGGGCGGGTCCGGCACGGGCGTATCTGTATCAACCGGATCGAGCGGGTCTTGTGGATCGGGTGGATTTTCACTCTCCGGCTCCGGCGTGTCCGTATGGGGCGGGTCGGGCACGGGCGTTTCGGTGTCGGGCGCGTTGGGCACAGGCGTGTCGGTGTCGGGCACAGGCGTGTCGGTGTCCGGCGGAACGGGCGTGTCCGTATCCTCCGGATCCGGAGGTTGGGGCGGATTGTTCTGGCCAGGATCAGGCGTATCGGTGTCGGGCGCGTCGGGCGTGTCCGTGTCGGGCGGGACGGGCGTGTCCGTGTCTTCCGGATCCGGCGGGTTAAGCGAGACCGGGTCTGGCGTATCAGTATCAGGCGGGTCCGGCTCTGGCGTATCGGTGTCCTCGAGGCGATCATCCTGGTTCGTCAAATCCTCATCTGGCAGCACAACGCCCGTCCGCGACTCGATGGCGCCGATATCGCAATTGCCGTACATGGGGCGATTCGTGCCGATCTGGTCCTGCCCGGGTTCCAGCTCCTCGCAGATATTCATACCCGTGAAGTCCGTCGCCTGCTGACTGCGCGCGGTCTGGCTCCCGGGATCCTCGGCCGATTGCGGCAGGCTGCATACTTCCATGTCGGCGCGGTTGATGGCGATGCTGCCGTCCAGCAGCGGGTGATAAGCGGGCTCGCCCTGGAGCTCGCCGAGATTTATCGGGCCGTCTTGCGCGCTGCAAGCCGGATCACAGGACCCATCGCCAACGTACATGCCGATGTTGTGGGCAATTTCAGTTACGTTAGACTCGCAGTCCCCGCCGCCGGTGCTGCCGGCGACAATCGAGTTCTGAAGATACAGCCCAATGCCCTCTTCTGGACCGTCGTCTTCGCCCGGGGCCGGGCTATCGTCGACGTAGTATGTGCCGCCGCCTTCATCGCCGGCGGAATTCTGGTAAATCGTGCTATGCCGCAGTATCAGATCGCCCATGACGATATACAGTCCGCCGCCGCTGGCATCGGCGCGGTTGCAAGACACGGTGTTGTTCTCGAATAGCATGCGATAGGCGGAGGCGAATATCGCGCCGCCATCGGTGCCGGCTTTGTTGCCGATGAAGCTGCTGCGCCGTATGGTCACGATGCCGCCCGCGATATCAATCGCGCCACCGGCGGCGGCCGCCTCGTTTTCCGGGTCAGCGCTGATATCGGCCGCCGAGCAGCTGCTGGGCGTATCCTCGCCGAAGGCGGTCTGGTCTATCAGAAGCGTCGCCACTGCCATCTCGTCCGTCCAGCCGAGGCTGGTGGGCGTGAGCGAGAAGAACGAAACCGCGCCGCCAAGCGAACCGGAATAGTTGTCCACAAAGACGCTGTTCGATATGACGACATTGGAATTGGACGTGGCGATGGCGCCGCCCAACAAGCCGGCGGAATTGTCTTCCAGCCGCGAATTCGTCACCGTCAGCGTCGACCCGTCTTCGGCGTTGATCGCGCCGCCATAGTTGCCAGCTCGGCCGCCAGTCAAGGTGATGTCGTTGACCGTCAGATCGCCGCCGTCGATCCAGAAGATTTGGCGCTGGCCATTGCCGTCGATGTCAAAATCCGCCCCTTCAATCGTGATCACCGATGTGATTCTGGGTAGGTCAGCGGCAAGCGTGAGATTCACCGCCAGCGTAATCGTGTCGGCGCCGCTGCCGGCCGGGCAACCGTTGGTGGCGGTATCGGTATTGGCGGCCGTAATCGCGTCCGCCAATGTGCAGGAACCATTGGGGTCGCTGTCGGCGCTCTTGTCCACCGTCATGGAAGCGGCCCGCGCTTCCCGGACAGAGAGCGCCGAGCCGAAGAGCATGACAACCGTGAACAAGAACAGGAATGGCTTGCGCGCGTTATCGTGGCGAATGGCGAAACATCCTCACGATTAAATGTATAAACTATGATACGAGCATTATAGGCATACCACAAAATGCGCACAACCGAAGTGTAAAGCAACTCCGTCAATGACTAGCGCCCGCGGTGGCGAGGGCCGCCTTATTCGCTTGCGCCGGACAAGAGCAAATCGCATAATAAGGGCATCCAGCGGAGCGCGCTCCCGGCGCCGAGGCCGCCGCTTAATGAAATCGTCCGAATTGCCAAATGCCGACTAGGCGCCCGCCAGCCCACGAGCGCAGGAGCGCGCCAAGACGCCGGGCGCTACTAATGCTTGGTCTACTATTGGTCGCCTGCAATCTGTCCGCGCCGGCCCCGCCCACTCAACCGCCGTCGGCAACGCCCGCCATCCCGCAAGCGCAGATTCTCTACCCGCCGCACAACCAGCGCGTCATTGAAGGCGTGATCTTTGATATCGACATCCTCGCGTCCGATCCGGCGGCGCAAATCCAGCGCGTCGAGCTATACGTTGACGAACAGCTTCTGCAAACCAGCGAACCGGAGACCGGCCCGCAGTCGCGCTACCGCGTCGCCACCAATTGGCTGGCGCGGGGCATTGGCTGGCACAAATTCTCCGCCATCGCCTACCGCGTCGATGGCACGGCCAGCCACCCGAATATCATCGCGCTGGAGGTTGTGCCGCCGGATTAATGCGTCTTGCCGGGCCGAATTGGTCAATCCGCGAGTCTGCGCTACAATTGACAGTTGCATTCAACCGCAACCAGCAGCGCTACGTATGGACATTGAACTGCGGAACATCCACAAGCGGTTTGGACCCATCCACGCCAACAACGAAATCAACGTCCGCTTCGACCATGGACGAATCGTGGGCATCCTGGGCGAGAATGGCGCCGGCAAGTCCACGCTGATGAAGATTCTGTCCGGCTTCCAGCCCGCTGACGAAGGCGAAATCGAGATTGACGGCCGCGTCATCGACTACACAGGCCCGACAGCCGCCATCGCCAACGGCATCGGCATGCTGCAGCAAGACCCGCTCGATGTCGGCGCTTTCACCGTGCTGGAGAACTTCATCTACGGCGGCGCCGAAGGAGTCACCCTCAAGCGCGCGCAAGCCGAAGCCGACTTGCAACATCTGACCGCGCGTTTCGGCTTCGAGCTGGATCCGCACCAACCTATCGACAATCTGCTCATCGCCCAGCGGCAGCAACTGGAAATCATCCGCCTGCTGGCCTTGGGCGTGGAAACGCTGATCCTCGATGAGCCGACCACCGGCATTTCCGCCGAGCAAAAAGACATCCTCTTTCAAGCGCTGCGGCGGCTGGCGCATGACGAAGGCCTGGTCGTGCTGCTGGTCTCGCACAAACTGGAAGATGTGATTGACCTCTGCGACGACGCCGTCGTGCTGCGCGCGGGGCGGCTGGTCGGCGAGATGGAAATGCCCGCCAGCGCAAACGGGCTGAGCGCCGCCCGCATCGCCGAAACCAAGCGCCAGCTCGTGACGATGATGTTCGGCGAAGAACTCGAAGCCCAGAGCCGCCCACACTTTGACATCGGCGAAACTGTGCTCGTTGCCGACCGGCTCGTTGTGCACGATCTGCGTCTGGATATGCAGCCGATAACCATGACCGCCCGCGCCGGCGAAGTCATCGGACTGGCCGGCCTGGGCGGCAGCGGCCAAGAACTGTTCATGCGCGCCTGCGCCCGCTTGCAGCGCGTCACCAGCGGCGCGCTCAGCTATTGCGGGCGGAACATCCTCAACGCTAGCTACCGGCAGCTCTTCCGGCGCGGCTGCGTTTTCGGCGCGGACGGCCGCCTGGAAGAAGGATTGATCGCCGGCTTGACCCTGACCGAGCATACAGCCCTGGTCGCCGACGACCGACTGCAAATCGACTGGACCGCGGTCGAGAAGCTTACCGCTTCCCGCATTGAGCGCTACCGCGTCAAAGGGCGCGCGAGCGACAATATCGAGCAACTATCGGGCGGCAATCAGCAGCGCGTCTTGATTGGCCTGCTGCCGGATGATCCCAAGCTGCTCATCCTCGAGCAGCCGACGCGCGGGCTGGATGTCGATTCCGCCCGCTGGATCTGGACGCAACTGCTGGAGCGCTGCCAGCAGGGTACGGCCATCATCTTTAATTCGTCCGACCTTGAAGAACTGGTCACCTACAGCGACCGCATTTTCGTGTTCTATGCCGGCCGCGTTCACGAAGTGCCGGATGTGAGCCAGACGAATATAGACGAACTGGGCCATCTGATAGGCGGTGAGTTTTGAGCTTCTACCCCCACCCCAAACCCCTCCTGCCATCTCTATGGCAGGCATCCCAAAATGAGGGAGGGGCTT
>VXLV01000044.1 GCA_009841405.1 Chloroflexota bacterium
CTGGCAAACCCCTCCCCCCGGCCCCCTCCCCAATGCATTGGAGAGGGGGAGTCAAAGGCCGAGGGTTCCCCCTAATCACGCTGGGGGACTGACGGGTTTTAGACTAGCTGGCGTTCTTCGGCTGGATGAAGGGCATGTGATACTTAAAGAGCGACCACCACCACCAAGGACCTTCATAGAAGTTATCCGCGGTGGGCATGCCGTCCCAGTAGGTCGTGACGACCGGCACGAACTTCGATGTGCCGAACATGGGCAGCCAGGGCCGTTCGACAATGAACTGCTTCTCGAATTCGGTCAGCAACGGAATCGTATCCGGGTGATCGCTTGGCAGCGGCGCGATCTGGTCGAGGATTTCGCTCAGGGCGTCGCTGTCGTAACGCATGGCGTTGCCGGGCGCCGGCTGGCCAACAGGCACGATGTGACGTTTGTGCCAGAAGACATCCAGCAGGTCCCAGCTATCGGGCAGCGCGCCACAGCCGGGCCAATAGGAGCCGGCGTCAAAGGTGCCATTGCTGTAATTGCTCCAGAAAGTGCCGGAGTCCATCTGCTGCACGGTGGCGTCAATGCCGAAGTCGCGCCAATTGTCGGCCACGGCGAATGCCAGGCGCTGCGATTGCACTTCGAAGTTCGAGGGCGAGTTAATGTTGATCTGCCAGGGCGTGCCGTCCGGCTTGTGCCAGGCGCCGTCCTGCAGCGTGAAGCCTTCGGCCTCCAGCATCTCGGTCGCCTTGGCCGGGTCATGCTTCCACCAGCCGACGCCAAAGAGGTCGACCAGCGCCTCTTCACTCTCCGGCAAGCCCTCGATGCCCTGCTCCGCCAGGATGGCGGCAATATCGACCGCGTAGTTGGGGTCGAAGGGCTGATAGCCGTCTTCGAAAGCGAACTCCGTCATCCATTCGCGCATCGGCTTGTGGAAGGCGTCATGGATGACTTGCACGGGCGGCACAGCCAGGGGCGAGACGCGCAAGATGCCGGCGAATGTCGCGAGGCCGACGCTCTTGACGTCTGTCGCCAGCGCCATCGCCCAGCGCACATTCTGGTTGTCCCAGGGCTCCTGATGGTTGGCGAAGACGATGCCGCGCTCGCAGGGGTCATCGAAATTGGCGTAGGGGAAGTTCTGGTGCCAGGCGGCGGCATTCGGGTTGGCGTCGCGCAAGATGTCCCAGGCTTCCGGCGAGATATCGGTCAAGATATCCAGCTGATTCTGAATGGCGGCGATGATGCGGCGCTCTTCGGTGCCATAGAAGCGGAAAAGCACATACTCCGGTCCCGGCTCGCCATAGATCTGGCCGACATCGGTGTGCTGCCAGTCGTCGCGCTTGGTATAGAGGAACCAATTGCCGTTGGGGTCATAGTCCGTCCAGGTGTATGGACCGCTGCCGATTGGCGGGTAATTCTGGAAGGTCGCCGGGTCTTCATTTTCCCAGATGTGCTTGGGCACGAGGCGGAAGTTGTCGCCCCAAATGTGTACGCCCAGGGTGTAGGCCAGGCGCGGCTCCGAGCGCTTGAGGTTGAGAATCATCGTCAGATCATCAACGACTTCGTAATTGTCGATCACCTGCGCCAGGAAGCCGCTATAGGGGAATTCCGGCGTATTCAAGATCATGTCAATATTGAAAGCCATATCGGCGGTCGTGATTGGCTCGCCATCGCTCCAGCGCAGATTGTCGCGCAAGGTAACGCGGAAGCTGGTGAAATCATCATTCAGCGCCTCTGGCATTTCAGCGGCCAAAGCCGGGAACTGCTCGCCCGTCGCCGTGTTGATTTCCCACAGATTCGTATAGACCAACTGGTGCAAGCCAGCGCTCTGGTGCGTGCCCGCCTGGTAAATGTTGGTCTGGGTCGGGTTGTTCACCCGCCCGCCGAGATTGTCGACGATGAGGGTTGTCGCGCGCGGCGTGCCGACTTCCGTTTGCTCTTGCGCCGTGACGAGCGCGGTCGCAGAGAATACGATCGCGACCAAGACCACCATCAATATAAGCAACCGGCGATAATTCTTGTACATCGGAAATCTCCTTAGTCTGAATCTTCGAAAAGTTTGGCGCCAACATCGTAAACCTATTCGACAGTCTTCACCTCTCTCTCAATTACGCTTCTGTTGTCTAAGACATTCTACTGCATTCCTTCTACAAGCGGCAAACATTGGCACATTTGCGCAGGCCGTTTGCATCGGAAAGACGACACACGGGCTCACAAAGAGCGACTGCCAGAATCAGAAGACCGGCGCGGCGGGTGAGATTAGTCCTTGTAGACTTTGACGTTCGAGGCGAAAGTGTCATCGCCGCAGCCCCAGCCTGCGCGCCCGCCCCATTCAATGGCGCTGCCGAAATGGTCGTGCATCGGTCCCGGCTCGCGCTCGCCCAACTCGGCGGCATTGCGGCGGAACACGCTATCCGCCATGACTTCGCAGCCGCCTTCCATCCATACGCCGCCGCCGCGGTTCTCAGCGGCGTTATCCAGGAAGTGGCTGCTGTACAGCACAAATTGGCCCTTGAGCATCGCGATCGCGCCGCCCCAGGCAGCCGCATTATCGCTGAAGGTCACATCGGCGACCGTGAGCGCGCCGCGCTGCAGTCGTATGGCGCCGCCCTTTTCTCCCGGGCTGCTTCCCATCGCCAGCGACATATTCTTCAGCGTCAATTCGCTGCCGGCGATGTCGAAGATGCGAAAGCGGTTGTCGCCGCTGATCGTGTGCCCGCCGCCGCGAATATGTATCTCGCTGGTGATGGGTGGCAGCGGCGCGTCAAGCGTGATGTCGCTGGTCAAGGCGATGAGGTCAACGCCGTTTCCGGCCGCGCAGCCACCGGCCGGCGCATCGGTGTTGGCGGCGACGATCATGTCGCGCAAGCCGCATTCGGGCGTCTGCGTCAGGATTTGCATGACCGAGCCCCTTGGCAACTCGCCCGCAACCGAAGCTTGAACTGCGCCGATGTCGCAGCCGCCATTTTGCTGTCGCGGCCTGCCAACTTGATCGCGATCCGGGCAGTATCTCTCGTCCCCGGCGCCGATCGCCGGGCTATCGCCGAAGGGCGGATGATGCGCCGGCGCGCCCGCAAGCTGGCCCAGATATGGATTGCCGCGCGCTCCTGATGAACAAGTCCCGTCGCCGCTGGTATTGCTGACGCTCTGGTCCAGGCTGCCGAGGCAATCTTCAGCGGCAGTATTACCAAAGACGATGCTGTTGCGAAGATAAACCTTGCCCGCTTCCTTGTAGATGCCGCCGCCGGTGGCGAAGCGAGGCCGATTGTCAAAGACCGTCACATGGGTCAACGCAGCTTCGGCGCCACTCAGATGAATGCCCGCCCCTTTTCCAGCACGGTTCGCGCTGATGGTGCTATTCAAGACCTCGATGCGTCCTTTGGATCCGCTAATCGCGCCACCCTTCAACCGGGCGGAATTGCCGTGGAACGAACTGTTCGCGATGCTGACGGCGCCGCCATCGACAAAGAGCGCGCCCGCATCCTTCCCTGCGGTATTGTTGATGAAGCTGCTGCTGATGACGGCAAGATCGACATCGGCGCCGTCGGTTGATATCGCGCCGCCCCAGCTGGCGTCGTTGGCGCTAAACGTGGCCGCCTGGATCTTGACGCTAGCGCCGTTTCGCAGCCTGATTGCGCCGCCGTAGGTTGCGCTGCCCTTGGTCAGCCTGGCGTCTTTTAGCGTAAGGGCGCCGCCATCGACTTCGAAGATGCGGAACTTCTGCGATCCGCTGATCGTGTGACCTTTGCCCTCGATCGTGATTTCGCTCGTGATTGCCGGCAGCGGCGCGTCAAGGTCTATGTCTTCGCTGAGCGTGATGATGTCGTGGCCCTTGCCAGCCGGGCAGCCGCCAGCTGGCGCGTCGGTGTTGGCGGCGGTGATTTGCAAGGCGAGCGGGCAAGGCGGCGGCGGCACGACGGACGCCTGCGCGGGCAACGCCGTCGGCGACTCAATCGCGCCAATATCGCATGCCTCGCCCTGTGGCCGCGGCGCGCCAAGCTGGTCAGTCGCGGTACAGAAGCGCTCATCGGCGGCGTCGACCGCCGGGCTGAAGTCCAGAAGCGGGAAGCGCGCTGGCGCGCCGGTCATCTCGCCCAGCAGCGGATCGCCGCCCTCGGCTGACGCGCAACTGCCGTCCTTGATGAAGTTGCCGACATTCTCGGCCAGACGCCCGTGGCACAAGGCCCCTAGCGCCGTGCCTGTGACGATGCTGTTGCGCAGGCGAACCTCTGTGGCGTTTTCATGCCAGTACATCGCCTTTCCGACGGCGCCGCGGTTGTTGACCATTGTTACGTGTGTCAAGGTAATTGGCAGATGACCACCGCCGATAGCGCCGCCTCGCCTCGCGGAGTTGCCGGCGAATGTGCTGTTGGCGACGCTGATTTCATCGCCCTCGCCAATGTCGATGGCGCCGCCTGAACCCCCGGCCGAATTCTCAACGAAGCTGCTGTTATGGATGGCGACGACGCCTCCCCACATTTGAATCGCGCCCCCGCCCCAGCGGCTGCGGTTGTCGACGAATCGCGTGCCATTGATCGTCAGTCTTGTCCCGGGCCAATAGGTATGTATGGCGCCGCCATCTACCGCCGAGTTGTTGAGAAAGGCGGAGTCGTTCACGGTTGCCCGGCCGTGGTTGCGCAGGATCAAGGCGCCGCCGGTATCATCGCTGCGACCGTCTGTCATCGTCAGATTGTTTATCGTGAGATTGCCGCCATCCACGTGGAAAATGCGGAATTCGCCAGCTCCGCTGATTGTATGCCCGCCGCCCTCAATCGTGATCGTGCCCGTGATCGGCGGCAGCGGCTCGCCCAGTGTGAGGTCTTCCGTGATGAAGATTACGTCGTGGTTCGTGCCCGTCGGACAGCCCCCCACCGCCGTATTCGTATTCGCTGACCTGATGTGATCAGCCAGCGTGCAGTCGGCCGCCAGCGCCGGCGCCGCTGCGACCGCGACTGACATAACGGCAGCCACGAGCAGTGCGAGACGCGCGCGCCTTCTGGTGGATTGCCAGATCATCATGTAAGCGCCCTCCAGTTGCCAACTGCTGACGCCGCGCAAACCGCCGCTTTATCGGTCGCGCGCGATGATTCCGGCGCTGCCGCCGCAGCCGGAAGGCGTGTCGCGTTCATCGATTCCGTCCCGATACGGGAGTCTCGTCGGCGACCGATTTCCTTCAAACTCGAGGTTTCCGGTATTGTGACAAGCGGCGTCGAACCAGATGGCCCCGCCTCGCTCATCCGCCGAATTGTCCGTGAAGCGGCTGTTGTAAATGCCGACTTTGCCGCCCAGCACAGCGACGGCCCCGCCTGATCTGGCGCTGTTATTGGTGAATGTCATGTTCGAGATCAGAATCTCGGACGCCGAGTGGGCATAGATCGCGCCGCCGTCGGCGCCCGGGCTGTTCCCGTTCGTCAGCCTCAGATTCTTGAAGACGACATTCGCGCCCAAAACCTCAAAGACGCGAAAGCGATTGTCGCCGTCAATGCTGTAGCCTTTGCCGTTAATCGTGACGTCGCTGGCGATCGGCGGCAAAGGCGCATCCAGTATGATGTTCTCCCGCAATGTTATCGTGTTAGCGCCCTGGCCAGCCGGGCAGGCGCCCGCTGGCGCGTCGGTATTGGCGGCGATGATCTGATCGGCGAGCGTGCAGTCGTCCGGCAGCGCCGCGTTTTGCGCGATTGCGTTGCTTCCGGCTCGGGCCGATTCAATTGCGCCGATGTCGCAGCGCGTTCGCGGGTTGCCGAGTTGATCGGTCGGCAGGCAGAACGCCGGGTCCGCTGCGCCATGCGCCGGGCTGGCTTCCCGCAGTGGGAAATACGCCGGCGAACCGACCGGCTCGCCCAGCTGCGGATCCCCGCCCGCCGGCGTCGCGCAGGTCCCGTCCGCGCTGAAGTTGCCGCGGCTTTCATCGAGGACGCCAAAGCAGTCGTCTCCGCTGCCGCTCCCGGCGACGATGCTGTTGCGCAGCAGGGCGTATCCCCCTCGCTTGAAGATTCCGGCGCCGGCGATCTGACGCGCGCGGTTTTCCATCAAGGTGAGATGCGTAAGCGTCGTGTAAGCGCCGCTGATGTGAATGCCGCCGCCTTCGTTGGCTTCATTGCCGGTCAAGGTGCTGTTTGAGATATCAACGCGGCCGCGCCCGCCCTCCAGCGCGCCGCCGTACTTCCCGGCGGCATTGCCTTGAAATGAACTGTTCGCGACCGTGATAGCGCCGCCGCCCGCCAGCAGCGCGCCGCCGTAATCCGTGGCCCAATTGCCGATGAAGCTGCTGCCGTCGACATCCGGCCAGACATCGTCGCTGAGGGTCGCAATCGCGCCGCCCACGGTCGCCTGGTTGTCGTAGAAGCGCACGTTGCGCGCTGAGACTTTCGCGCCGTTGCGCAACCTGATTGCGCCGCCGTAGCTCGCGTTGCCCTCAGCGAGCGTAAGGTTTCTGATCGTCAGCGCGCCGCCGTCGACATCCAGAATTCGAAAGCTGCCCTTGCCGCTCAGCGTATGGCCATGGCCTTCGATCGTTATCTCGCTGGTGATCGGCGGGAGCGCTTGAATCAAGATAAGGTCGCGCGTCAAGTTGATGACATCGTGCCCGCTTCCCGCCGGGCAGGCGCCCGCCGCTGCGTCCGTGTTGGCGGCTATGATCTGTTGGGCGAGCGGGCAGGGCGGTGGCGGCACAACCGGCGGCGGCGCGGGCTGCGCTGTCGTCGACTCAATCGCGCCGATATCACAGCCGGCGCCATGCGGCCTGGGCGCGCCCAGTTGGTCGGTGTCGAGGCAATACTGTGGATCGGCCGCGTCCAGTGCCGGGCTGCCGTCGAGGAGCTCAAAATATGCGGGCGAGCCGGTCGCCTCGCTAAGCATGGGATCGCCGTTAATCGCAGGCGCGCAAGAACCGTCCGCTATCAGATTGCCGCGATTGCCGTTGACGCGGCCCTGGCAAGCAGCGCCGAAACTCCGACCCGAGAGAATGCTGTTGTAGATGTTGAAGTCGACTGCCTGCAGGTCGGAAACATAGACATCGTGGCCAGTGTTGCCGAAGTTGTTCAGCATGGTCACATGCGTCAGCGCGGTCTTTAGATTGCGGGCCGCGACCGCGCCGCCGCTTAAGGCCCGGTTGCCGCTGAATGTCGAGTTCGAGACGCTCGCCGCTTCGTGGTGGGCATCAAAATAGATCGCGCCGCCGATAGAGCCGGCGCCATTATCGATGAAGCTGCTTTTCGTTACCGTGGCCTGGCCACTCAAGACGTGCAGGGCGCCGCCGTAGGCTGCGGCTCTGTTCTTCTCAAAGCGGGTGTTGTTGATGATCAGATTGCGATTGCCGACGAGGGTCGCAATCGCGCCGCCGGATTCCGCGCTGTTGCCGAAGAATCTGGCGCTGTTTACCGTGAGCTCGCCCCGGCTTGTTAGAATCGCGCCGCCTCGCTGGTGGCTGAACCCGTTGACCAGATTCAGGTTGTTGATCGTCAGCCGCCCGCCATCGACTTGAAAGATGCGATTCTTGCGGTCGCCGCTGATCGTATGCCCGCCGCCTTCAATCGTGATCGTGCCCGTGATTGGCGGCAGCGCCGCCTTGAGCGTGTGATCTTCCGTCAGCGTGATGACATCATGGCTCGTCCCCGCCGGGCAGGCGCCAACCGCCGTATTGGTATTTGCGGATCTGATGTGGTCAGCCAGGGTGCAGACGGGTAGTGGCGTTGGCGCTGGAATCGCCGTGGTGGATTCGAAAGCGCCGATATCACAGCCGCCCCCATGCGGACGCTTGACGCCGTTTTTGTCGCTGGGGAGGCAATAGCGCCGGTCGCCGGCATCGAGCGCCGGGCTGCCATCCAGGGGCGCCATATTCCCGCGGTAACCGAGTTTGGGGTCGCCGCCTGTTTCCGCGCCACAGGTCCAATCTTTGATCAAGTTGCCGCTGGCCTCATCCAGGTCGCCGGAGCAATCGCTGCTCGCCTCCCAATTGCCGGCTATGATGCTGTTCCGCAGACGCAGCGCGCCGAATTGCTTGTGCACGCCTTCGCCGTAGTCAGCCGGGTAGGCGCCGGCCAGAATCGTGATATGCGTCAATGTGGCGTTGCCGCCGCCGACGTATACGCCGCCGCCGGCCCTGGCGATATTCTCAACAAAGACGCTATTCTCGACCTCGAGTCGCCCGCCGAGGGCGAATAGCGCCCCGCCTCTGCGCGCCGCCCGGTTCGATACGAAGCTGCTGCCGCTGATTGTGGCGCTGCCGCCGGCGACGGTTATCGCGCCGCCATCATCGGCGGAATTGTCGCGGAATTCGCTGTCGCGCACAGTTAGGACGACATCATCGTCCCGCGCCGCGACAGACCCGCCGGATCGCGCCGTATTGTGCCTGAATACGACATTCGATATGGTGACGCGGGCGCCAGATCGCGCCCGGATCGCGCTGCCGGAGTCGGCACTGGCATTGGCGAGCGTAAGGTCCTTGACGGTAAGGTTGCCGCCGTCGACATCAAAGATGCGGAACTCGCCGTCCCCGCTGAGGGTATGCCCGCTACCCTCAATCGTGATCGTGCCCGTGATCGGCGGCAGCGGCTCGCTCAGCTTGATGTCCTGGCTGATCGTAATGACATCGTGGCTCGTGCCCGCCGGGCAGCCGCCCACCGACGTATTCGTGTTCGCCGACCGGATGTGGTCCGCCAGGGTGCAGTCAGCCGCCAGCACCAGCGCTGAACCGGTGAATAAAGCCGCCACAGCCGCAATCAGAATGGCCGGCGAAAGCAGCGTCTTGCGCTTGAATAACATGTGTAATCGCTTTCCGCGCGGATGCCGCCGCGACATTAGTTGTCGGACAATCTGTAGACTTCGGCATCGCTGGTGCAGGGGCTGGCGCCGCCGTCCATGTGTGTGAAGTAATCGTCATTGATCGTGCCTGGGAGGTCGCCCGCGATGTTGCGGCGGAAAACTACATCGTAGATGTAGCCGCAGGCCCCGTCCCGCCAGAGGGCGCCGCCCTTGCCGCTCGCTTCGTTGCCGTAGAAACGGCTCTCGAAAATGTAGAGGTGGCTGGCGTCTAGCGTGGCGACTGCGCCGCCCATGCGCGCCGAGTTGTCGCGGAAGGTCGCATCGTACAGGATGAGATCGGCGTTGTTTCTCAGGGTGATAGCGCCGCCGTAGCCCTCGGGACGCTTGCCCACATTGCGGCCATCGGCGAGCGTGATGCGCTTGAATACGACATTCCCGGATTCGATGTCGAATATTCGGAAACGGTTGTCGCCGCTTAAGGTGTGTCCATTGCCATCGAAAGCAATATCGCTAGTGATAGTCGGCAGCGGAGCCCGGAGCGTGACATCTTTCCGCAGGTTGATGACATCGGCGCCGTCCCCGGCCGGGCAAGCGCCGGCGGGCGCGTCCGTATTGGCGGCGATGATCTGGTCCGCCAGCGTGCATTCAGCCGGCGGCGTCGGCCTGGGCGTCGCTACGTAGTTCGAGTCGCGCGCCGATTCAATCGCGCCAATGTCGCAGTGCGTTCGCGGGTTGCCTAGTTGATCGGTTTCAAGACAAAAAGCGGGATCAGCCGCGCCGTGCGCCGGGCTGTTGTCTTGAAGCGGGTGGTAGGCCGGAGAGCCGGTCACGGCGGCCACCATCGGATCGCCGCCTTCCAGGGCCGCGCAAGACCCGTCCTGACTAAAATTGCCGCGGTTCAGCGTTAGGGCGCCGGAACAGTCGTCGCCGCTGCCGCTGCCGGCAACGATGCTGTTGCGCAGTGAGACAGCGCCCCCCTCGGCGTAGATTCCAGCGCCGAGGATATGTTCGGCATGATTGTTCATTACTGTAAGGTGTGTCAGCGTGATTTCGCCGTCAATGGCGTAGATGCCGCCGCCCTCTACCGCTGCGTTGCCGGTTACCGTGCTATGGGAGATTGCCGCACGGCCCCGCAACATCGCGATTGCTCCGCCCCGCGCCTGCGCGCGATTGTCTTGAAAGGCGCTTCGGCTGATATCCGCGCTTCCGCCTTCAATCGCGATTGCGCCGCCCGATGTTTCGGCAGCATTGTTGATGAAGCTGCTGGCGCTCACTGTTAACTGGTCGCCAGCGCTTTCAGTCGCGATTGCGCCGCCGAAAAACGCCGAGTTCTTGATGAATGTCACATCCGCTACGAGGGCGCGCCCGCCATGCCGCAGCAGAATCGCGCCGCCCCGGGACGCCTTGCCCTGCGTCAGGGTCGCCTGACTAATCGTCAGGGCGCCGCCATCGACGTCAAATATGCGAAACTTATCGGCGCCGCTGATCGTGTAACCATTGCCTTCGATGGTAATCTCGCTCGTTATCGGCGGCAGCGGCGCGTCGAGCTTGATATTCGCGCTTAGCCGGATGACATCGTGCCCGCTTCCCGCCGGGCAGCCGCCAGCCGGCGCATCGGTGTTGGCGGCAGTAATCTGGTCGGCGAGGGGGCAGGGCGGCGGCGGCATTATGGGCGCCGGCGCGGGCCGGGCAGTCCTAGACTCAATCGCGCCGATATCGCAGCCCTCGCCATGCGGTCTGGGTGTGCCCAGTTGGTCTGCTTCCAGGCAAAACCTCGCATCCGCCGCATCCAGGGCCGGGCTGCCGTCAAGCAAATCAAAAGGCGCGGACTCCGCGCTTGCGACCGCCAGCAAGGGATCGCCGCCAACCACCGACGCGCAGCTGCCGTCCTCGATAAAGTTGCCGTTGTTCTCGCTTAGCGGGCCATGACAACTGCTTCCCTCCTTGCGATACGGCCCTTTTGTTCCAGTTATGAGGCTGTTGCGCAACTTGAAGTTTCTGTCATTTTCGTCAACCAAAATGCTGAAGCCTGTAACTCGGCCTAAGCCACGACGCGGAACGATGGTCACGTGCGTCAACGTCACATGGGAGGGGATGATTCCGCTAAATGTCGATACTCTGGTGGCGATAGCGCTTCCGCCGTTCCGGGCAATGTTGCCGCTGAAAGTGCTGTTGTTGACGTCCAGGGTCACGCCTTGGCCGACGAAGATTGCTCCGCCAAAACCGTTGCGATCCCGGTTGGCGACGAAGCTGCTCCCGTTTATCTCGACCCTGCTTCTCCATAAAACGATTGCGCTGCCAGTATTGCCCACAATATTGCTGTTGTTGACTGCCAGGACGCCACGGTCGATGCCGATCGCGCTTCCTCCAAAACCTTGCCGGTGGTCGATACTATTGCCCTCCGTCAGCGTAAGATTGTTGACCGTCAGCCGACCGCGTTCGACATAAAGGATTGGGAACTGCCCATCCCCGCTGATGGAATGCCCGCCGCCCTCAATCGTGATCGTGCCGGTTATCGGCGGCAGCGGCTCGCTCAACACGATGTCTTCGGAAATCGATATTACGTCGTGGCTTGTTCCCGCCGGGCAGCCGCCCACCGACGTATTCGTGTTCGCCGACCGGATGTGGTCCG
>VXLV01000120.1:0-9029 GCA_009841405.1 Chloroflexota bacterium
CCCACAAGGAGGGAAGGGGAGCGAGAGCGCTAAACATGTTGCGGTTAAGTCCCTCCCTCTTTATGGGGGAGGGATTTAGGGTGGGGGCGTTCATTGCTAGTCGTAGTAGCCCGCCGAGTCCATCACATAGCGCACATCTTCCGCGGCGATATCCAGAATCGCTTGAATGTCCGCGTTGGCATCAATGGCGATCTCGTTGATCGTCTCCGCCAGGATCGGAACGATTTCGGTGTACTGCGGAATCAACGGGATGGTGCGCGCAGTCGCCAGTACCTCCGATGCGATGCCCTGTAAGCCGCCGTGGGCTTCGTTGACTTCTTCATCCGCAAGAATTGAGAGCCGTACCGCCACATTGGTATTCAAGCCCGGTGATTCGTCGAGGACGATGCGGCGCTCGGTGATCGGATGGGTCAGCCACTTCATGTATTCCAGCGATGCTTCAAGGTCGTCTGATTGCGCCAGGATGCCCACCGGCCACAAATAGCCGTAGGAGGCGACATCTCCGCCAGCCCAACCCGGCGCGGGCGCGAAGGCGGCGTTGTCCGCGACTTCCGGCAGCTCGGCATCGAGCATGCGGCTGGCCATCCACCACCAGCCGATGAACATGGCGGCGCGACCCTGAATCAGTTCTTGATTGGCTTCCTGCTCGTTCCAGGCGACCGACGCGGCGGGCGAATAACCATCGCGCACATAACTCGCGTACTGTTCAGTAGCGGCCACGCCGATTTCGTTGTTGAAGATCGGTTCCCAATTCTCATCAAAGATGTCGGTGCCAGCGCCCCAGAGGTGGCTGTACCAGTTGAAGAGATTCTGATCGACATTCAGGCCGTAATACATGGAGACAGGCGCGATATCCATGCCGCTGTCTACGATGGCTTGGGAGACCTCGGAGAGTTCCTGCCAGGTCGTGGGCACGTCGGCGCCGACCGCTTCCAGAACATCGGCGCGATAGTGAAGCAGCAGCGGATGACCGCGGAATGGCAAGCCGTAGATGGTATCGCTGTTGCCGGTCGACGCGCTCTGATATGCGGGACCATAATCGTCCCAATCGATGCCGGCGTCCGCGACGAAGTCATTCAGCGGATGCAGATAGTCGTAGATATTCGTGCCCCAGGCGTCAACATAGGCGACGATGTCGAATTCGGTATTGGGGTTGGAGGCTTCCAGATAAAGTTGTTCCTGGAACGAGCCAAAGGGGACATCGCCAAAGGAGACGCTGATGCCGGTCATGGCTGTGAATTCCTCGGCGCCCTTGAAGGCTGCGGAGGCAAATTGCGGCGCCGCTGCGCAACAGATCAGGAAGTCAAGGTGCGTGCCGTCATAGGGCTTGCCTTCTTGCAGGCCGAAGGTGGCTGGGTCCATGATGTCTTGCGCGTTTACGGCGGCCAGGGGCAGAGCCATGAAGACGACCAGCGTCAGCAACAACAGAAACTTGCGGGTGAGAATCATGAGAAGTCCTTTCGTTATGCGAATCCGTGTACGATGTTGCGAATTCGATGCGGGGCTACAGCGGGATTTGCGCCATTCTAACACAGAATCCGCGCTTGTCGAAATTGAGCGCGCCACTGACGGCAGTTCAAGCGGCGACGGCTCGCGCTGCGCGACAGGAGATTTGCCGCAGAGGCGCAGAATCCGCGCTGAAGGCGCTAGCTGCTCCCGCCAAATTAGCCGGTCGGATTCCAGACGAAGACTCCGTCTTCCAGCGTGACTTTGCCGAGGCCCGGAAAATCCAGATGATACAAGAGCGTTAAGAGCTCTTCGTCGACGCAGCGCTGCAAGACTTGCCGGCGAGTTTGAACCGCGAGCTCCGCATCGGAATCAAAGACGAAATGCCAGTCTATGTTGGCGAACTGGAATTGCTGATGCAGCAAATCGACAACATGCAGCAGGCGCTCGCCGCGGGATTCGACGAGCAGGCCGGCGTGACCCAGGGTATGCCCTTTCAGATCGACCACGGTGACGCCAGGGGCGATCTCGTCGCCGGCGTTCACAAATTGGAAGCGATGCTGGATCGCCTTGAAGCGGGCAAGATTCTGCCGATCCCCCGGGCTGTCCGAGCTGGCCCAGCGCTGCATCCACTCGTCCCATTCGGTTTGCGTCGTTGCGAAGGTCGCATCTGAATACACCGGCGCGCCTTCGGGCGTGAAGAAGCCGGCGATATGGTCGCCGTGGAAATGGGTCAGGAAGACGATGTCAATGTCGGCAGGCGAGAGTCCGAGGCCGTCGAGCCCACGCAGCGTACCGCCCATGCCGGCTGGCCCGAATTCGCCGAAGCCGACATCGGCCAGGACGCGCGTCCCGCCGCTGTTGATATAGAGCAGATTCAAGCTGCCGGAGGGCTCGCCAGCGCCAAGAGCCGCTGCGACACCGGCTGGATCGACGTTGGGATAACGCGCGATCACTGAATCGCGGTCCATGAAGGCGGCGCCTTCCTGCAGAACGGCGCATTCGATATCGCCGATGGTCAGCTGATGCACGCTCATGACAGTGTCCTTTCTTGATTATGCGCAAACAGATTGACTTGCTAGCGCTAGGCCCCGGAGACGGCAAGCGCGGTCAGAAAGAATATCAAGCCGGCGGCCATGCGCGCGATAATGACGGAACTGCTCGACCCCGTGTAGACGCGCAGCAGACAGAATGCCAATCCTGTCAGCGCCGGGTAGGCGAGCCCGTGCCAGGCCAGCTTATAGATGTCGGCGTAGGCAGCCCAGAACACGAGAAGATGCCGGGCGACGAAGAGCCCGCTGGCGACGAAGACACCGAGCCAGGGGCCCAGGCGCCAACGCAGCGACGGCAGCAGCATCGCCTGGAAGACCAGCGACTCCGCCAGTGGCTGCAGCAGGATCAAGAGCAGGGCGGCGAGCAATAGGTTCGCGGCGCCGCCCGAATTGAAGCCGTAGATTTCGGGGACAGGCTGAAACTCGCCGCTGCCCAGGTTGACGACAAGGTCTGCCGCCAGTGCGATAGCGACGCCCAGCAGCAGGACTAGCGGACGGGGCAAGTGGCCCGGGCCCAAGCGCAGCGCCGCCCAGCTTTCCGCGTTGCTGCGGCGGCTGACGCCCAGGTAAATGAGGCATAGCCCCATGCCCAGCGCCCAGCTGAGCATGAGTAGGAAGGGCGTGATTTCCTGGCTGCCGAGCAGTAGGGACGCCAGCGCCGGGCCCACCAGGACCAGGCAGACGAGCAGAACGCAGGCGCTGAGTAAGGCGCTGAGCAAGCTCCAGGCCGGTGCGGCGTCCTCCGGCAGCGAGAGCTTGGCTCGCAGCGTCATTTCGCGGCGGTCGTCTATTTCAGCGCTCATCTGTGAAACTCGTCTCTAGCCGGGCGCGCGCATGACAGTCTCGTAGACTGACACGGTCTCCTGGGCGGTTTTGCGCCAGGAAAAATTGCTGGCCAGGGCCAAGCCCTGATTGATCATGGCTTCGCGCAGCGGCTGCTGAATCAGCAGGGCTATGATCGCGCCGGCCATTTCCCGCGCATTATTGACGATGTAGGCGGCATCTTCCAGTACTTCTTCAAAGACGATCGCGTTTGACGCGACCACCGGCGTGCCCGAAGCCATGGCCTCCAGCGCCATCAAGCCGAAGCCTTCGTAGAGGCTGGGGAAGACAAAAACATCCGCCAGGCGAAAGAGCGCGGGTTTGTCGGCCTCGTCTACGAAACCGATCCAGCGCAGGTAATCCTCGATATTGAGTTGGCGGCTGTACTTGCGCAGGTCAGGGAAGAGCCGGTCGTCGTAGCGCGGCTCGCGCCCGGCGATGACCAGCGGGAAGGCGTCGCCGTCAGCCTCGCCGACGTAGGTATAAGCGAGCAGAAGCGTGTTCACCTGTTTGCGCCAATCGAAGCCGCCGAGGTAGAGCGTGAATTGATCGGGCAGGTCATATTTCTCGCGGACTTCGGCGTCGCGCTCAGCGCCGATGCGCGGATGAAAGCGCTCATCGGGGGCCAGATAAGTGACCGTGATCTGCTGCTCGGGAATTTTGAGCTGGTCTTCAATGTCGACTTTGGCGGTTTCGCTGATGGTGATGATGTGGTTGCTGCCGCGCGCGGCCGCGCTGACCAGCGAAGTGTAGAGGCTGGTTAGCGCGCCTTGACTGTAGACCGGGTAGAGCAGCGGGATGACGTCAAGCACGGTGGTCACCAGCCTGATCGGGCAGGACAGGGGCGTGCCCCAGTAGGGCACATGGGCGATATCGGCGTCGATGGCATTGGCGAGTCGAGGGAACGTACGCTGCTCGAACAAGACTTTGGCTACCCCCCTCGGTCTCCCCAATGCATTGGAAGGAAGGCGAAAATTGCTTGCGCTGACGACATTGATGGACGGGTCAGAGGGGGCTGAGATATGCGGCGGCAAGATGAGCGTGAGTTCAAGCTCGGGCGCGACCTTGGGCAGGTTGGCCAGCAGTTGGCGCAGATACTGCCCGCTGCCGGTGGACACCTGGTCATAGAACCAGCCATTCAAGGCGATATGCATGGCGGCCTCCGAGCGTTACCCGGATTGCTCATGGCGTCGGGTCAACCTGCAGATGGATACATCTCCGCCTGAAAGTGGGCGATGATCTGGTCGATTGTGTCGTCAAGCGGCGTGGAGGGTTGCCAGCCGATGGCGCGGCTGATCTTGTCGATGCAGGGGACGCGCCGGCGAAAGTCCTCGAAGCCGGGCTGTTCATAGGCTTGCTCGTAGGGGACAAGCTCGATCTGGGAGGCGCTGTCCGCGCGGTCGCGAACGCGATGCGCCAGGTCCAGGATACTGATTTCTTCATCGCTGCCGATATTGTAAAGCTCGCCGATGGATTGCTCGCATTCGGCCAGGCCCTGGATGGCGGCGACGACATCGTAAACGTTGGCGAAACAGCGCTGCTGCTGGCCATCGCCGTAGACCTGGATGGTCTCGTTGGCCAGCGCCCAGCGCGCGAAGCGGGGCACGACCATGCCATACTGGCCGACCTGGCGCGGGCCGACTGTATTGAACAGGCGAAAGAGCGTGATCGGAAGGCCAATCTCGGCATGATAGGCGAAGGCCAGGAATTCGTCGACGGCTTTGGAGGCGGCGTAGCTCCAGCGGCTGCGCAGCGTGGGCCCGGAAAGCGTGTCGTCGTCTTCACGGAATGGAAATTGGACGCCTTTGCCGTAGACCTCCGAAGTCGACGCGATCATCACGCGCCGGCGATAGCGGCTGGCGGTTTTCAGTATCGTTTCCGTGCCGCCGATATTGACCTCGATGGTGTTGATCGGGCGGTCTATGATATTGCGCACGCCGACTGCCGCCGCCAAATGGAATATGATGTCGCATTCGCTGACCAGTCGGTCGATCACGTGGATGTTGCGGATGTCTTCCACCGCGTAGCTGAAGGCGGGATTGGCGGCGAGACGCTCAATGTTCGCCAGGCGGCCGGTACTCAGGTTGTCGATGACGGTGACTCGGTAGCCGCTGGCGAGCAGCCCCTCGGCCAGATGGCTGCCGATAAAGCCGGCGCCCCCGGTGATCAATGCGCGGGTCATACCTGGTCCTCCCTCAATGGCGGCGTTGAATGTACACGAAGATTCTACACTTGAAATAGAAATGTTACTCTACCGAGCCGAGTGAGACCGAGCCAGGTACAGCAGCGCCACCGTCTCGCGGGTGACTTCGCCCGAAAAGGCCAGGTCGATCAGCGCTTGAATGGCGCGGAAGAGCCGGCGGCGCTTGGCCGGTTCCAGGGCGCGATGGTCGGAGAAGGTATCGAGGAGGTCGGTATATGCCGCGGCGCTGTATTTGGTCGCCAGATAGTGCTTGCAAATGGAGAGCTCGTCAAAGCATCCGCTGGCGGGAATGAGCTCGGCGTACTCGGTGGCGACAGCATCGGGCGCGGGGGGCCTGTGGTATCGGCGCGTTAGCTCGGGCGCGATGTCTCGATAGACCAGCTGTACGGCGTCGAAGAATTCGCGGCTGATATCGGTGACGACCGGCCGATGCCAGAATAACGCCAGCGCGCCCCGCGCTTTCAGCAGGCGCTGCGCCTTGCCGAAGCGGGTCTCCGGGTCGAGCCAGTGGAAGGCAGTGGCGGAGACGACCAAGTCATAGCCGCCCGGCGCCAGCGCGACCCGGTCGAAGTCCGCCTGAATCACGCGCGCTTTGGGAAAAGTCGCCAGATTCGCCCGCGCGAATTCAGCGAGCGCCGCGCCCAATTCGATACAATCGAGCGCGTAACCGCGCTGCGCCAGCGGCAGGGACGCCTGGCCCGTGCCACAGCCGATTTCAAGAATGCGCGCGCCCGGCTGGAGATCTGCGTAAGCGAAGATGTCGTCAAAGAGCGCGGCGGGGTAGCGCGGGCGGGCGCGGTCGTATTGGCGGGCGATTGCGTTGTATGCAAGTCGTCGCGACAGGCGCTCGGTCATGGCATGGCTCCGCGTGAATGCGCGCTCAGAAGCGATTCTGCATGGATGTGGCATAGCCGGTTAACTCAGCGTAGCCGTAGCCGGTCTTGTCGCCGCTGACGCTGACCGCGCCTTCCCAATAAATGATGCTCGCGCCATGAAGTTCCTGGTCCGCCATCAGCGGCGCGACGCTTATACGGAATCCGCCCGGCCCGCCGACTGTAATATCCCAGCCGGCGGGATATTCGGCGTCGCTATGGGGGCTGCGCCAGGTATCGCGGACGCGAATGTCGATCTGCGCGGCGCCGAGCGGGCGCGTACTGCCGTCGGGCAGAATTACGAGTCCGCCAAAAGCGGGTTCGATGCCGCCGTCGATCAGGCGAATCTGCCCGACCATGAGCTCGCTGTCGTCATCAAGAATCAGGCCGAACCAATCCCAGCCGCGGGCGTCTGCGCCCAGGGCGGAGGTGCTGAATTCGTGATCCATCCAGGTCGCGCCCTCGACTGTCAAGACCTCAGCGCCGAGGCGTATGCTGCCGTTGGTCAGCAGGCGGCTGAGGCTGTAGTAGTGGCTGGCGTTGCCGATTTGCGCGCTCTTGGGGCTGAGGCCGCGGTCGCCTTGCAGGGCCGCCGGCTTGACTTGCCGCAGCCGCAAGTCGATGGCGAAGTCGGCGCTTGCGGCCGTGATTTGCGTTTTCGTGGCGTCAGCGTTTTCGGCGCGGACTTGCCAGTCTTCCAGCCAGACGCGATAGCGCGGCGCAACCGTCGCGCCCGCCAATCCCGCCCCGCCGCGGGCATAGCGGACATCGTGATAGAACTCTCCGCCGACGATATCGCTAAGCGTGAAATGCGCCATGTAGATGTCGTTGGCGCGGAATTCGGATGCTGCGCGGGCGGCCGGCGGCGCCAAGGCGCGGCGGAAGATCGTGAACTGATAGCCGAATCGGCGTCCGGCGCCGGTCGCCAGATTGCCGGTGTAATACCACCACTCGGTTTGGAAAGCGGGGTGGGGACCGTGATCGCGCGGGAACCGCCAGTCCCAGGGTGTGATGGCGCGCGCGAAGCCGCTGATGTCGGCCGGCGGCGACAGGATTTGCGCGCTCGCGCCCAGGGCATTTTCGCTGGCCGGTTCAATCAAGCTGATGCCGACGAGCAAAATCAGCCCGATGCCGAGCAGGGAAGTTGCGATGCGCCAATTCACGATGCCGCCTCTCGCCGCGCGCAGATAACGTATGCCCGCTGATTATGCTTGAGCGGCCAGTTGGCCACAAGATTCTTCGCCCGGCTAAATTGAGCGCTTCGCCGGGAAAAACTTGCACTATCTGATACATAACGTTATGATATGTATCAAGATTATTGAAGAAATTATTTGTGCGTTCTACTACACTCTTTCGTCGCTGCCATGTTGGTCGTCGCAGCCTCGCGCTCCACAGTGCTTTACTGAGCGCTAGTCGCTGGTCTGCGCGTGGCCCCCGCCGACTGCTGCTCATTTTGACTGTGCTCATTGGCGTATTTCTCGCACAACTCGGCCCTACGCAGGCCGACCATTGGGTACACTGCGATATACAGGACCACTCTTATACGGGACCGGGCTCGCGCTATCTGTGTCGGCCCGTGCCGGATTACTTCCTCGACAACCAAAGGGCGCAGACCCGGTACTTCCTCGAGTTAACCAGGCGAAAAGACGCCGCGAGCAGAGGGGGGCGGGAGTTCGTTCTCCCCGACATCTGTGACTTTGGCTTTGTCGCGGATTTTTGCGATAACCGCGCCGGCCACGTTCATCGTGCCGGAGCCATTGGCAGCGCCGAAAGCGACAGCAGCCAGCAGCATTCGAGCGCCGGCAGCGCTGGATTTGGCGGGCGGCCAAGAGCGCTGGGCTCTCGACTGTTTGCACAGCAGATTGACGGGCCCGGCATCGGCCTGCAATGGATCATCGATGCCGGCTTTATCGCTGCCTATGATATCTGGGGTGAAGGCGCGCCGGGCGAGGTCTGTCTGGACGGCCTTGGTTCCCTGCTCTTTATAGACACCGGCCGCTTGCCTCGCGTCAACTCCTGGCTGGATGCAACGCAACGCGAAGGCAAGACTTGCGCCACGCTTGACCGCCCGGGCATGCTCGTGCTGATGCCGGCCGGCGCGCGATTCTCAGAGTGTCGGGGAACCGCGACCGGTCATCTCAAGGTGCGGCGGGGCCCTTCCCTTGAGGACGAAGTCATCGGGCATTTGCGGAGCGGGACAACAGTGCAGGTTATATCGCGAAACCGGTACTGGGTTGAGATCGTGTATCAGGGCAAAACGGGCTGGGTCGGCGCGGCTTATATGAATGTGGACTGCGGCGGCACGGTCGAGCCTGCGCCGGAGCCGGCGTCAGCCAGCGAAACCCCAACGCCGGCCCGGCCGCAGCCACAGGATTGTCCTGTCGTCACGACCGGCAAGTTGCGCGTGCGTGCGGGGCCGTCTCTGGACGAAGCGACGATCGGCTTTGTGCGGGCTGGCGTCACGCTGCGCCCGATTACGCGGCGCGGGGCCTGGATTGAGATCGCCTACCGGGACGCGAGCGGCTGGGTCGGCGCGGATTATGTGAGTCAGGACTGCGCGGACAGGTCGGTCCCGGCGCCGAATGAACCGCAGGATTGTTCTGTCATCACGACCGGCAAGTTGCGTGTGCGCGC
>VXLV01000120.1:9129-11258 GCA_009841405.1 Chloroflexota bacterium
CCGCAGGATTGTTCTGTCATCACGACCGGCAAGTTGCGTGTGCGCGCTGGGCCGTCTCTGGACGATGACGCGATTGGCTTTGTACGGCGCGGCGTCAGGCTGCGGCCGGTATCGCGGCGCGGGGCCTGGATTGGGATTGCCTATCAGGGAGAAGCCGGCTGGATCGGCGCCGGGTTTGTAATCGAAAGCGACGATTGCGGCTGACGGGCAGGCAACGGGCATAGGCCAAGACCACTTTGGTCCAAACACCCACTTCCAGCGGATAAACGGCGCGGGCATCGGCGATCCATCGATACTGGCTCAGAATCCGATAGACGCGGTCGATGTCTGGGGCGACGGCGCCTCAGGCGGCGGAACGGTCTGCTTCACGGGAGAGGGCAGAATGGTCTATGTCGACACCAGGCCCTTGCAGCGCACGCCGGTCTCGCTGGAGACCCGTGAGCATGGTGGCGGGCCCTACGAGGCAGACGATGGCTCGACGCAGATAGCGCCCGTAGCGAAAACCTGCGCGCGGATACCGAGTCGCGGCCAGGTAATTTTCCTGCCGTCTGACTAGCACGCGCGGCCACCCTTTGTGCCGCTGGAGGCGCAGGTCTCCGGCGGCGCAAACGCGCCTCAACCTTCGCGCGTCTGATGCTCGACCGCGCCTATGCCTCGCTTGACATATGCATAGAAGCGATATAGATTTCCTGAAACTATATCACTTCTATAGATCATCCCTCCGCCTGGCAAGTTGAAGATTGTTCATTCGAGGTCAACAGAACTTTTTGCTGTTGGCGCTGATAGCTGCGTAACGAAAGGACTGCGTATCATGCGATTCAGCAACGATGGAGCATCCGCGTGGGGAGAAATCGGTCTCTCAGTCTCCTGGCGCTTTATTTCGCTGACGGTCCTCTTCCTTTGCATTCTTGTCTTGCGCGACAGCCCGGTGTCGGCGACCGTGACCTGCGATATACCGGATCCGGAAGACAGTACGCGCTTTCGTTGCCGAAATGTCCCGGAGTACTTCGTCGACAACATCAGAGTGAAAATGCGCGTAATTGAGGCGCGGATCGAGGAGCGAAAGAGCGCGCGCGCGGAAGGTCGAGAGGAGGCGCATTTTGACGTGTTCGACTTCGGCTTTCAGTGCCCGGACGCCCAGGGCTCATGCAGCACGCAATGGGTTTACATCCCCAGCCCCGGCGGCGTCAGCGGCTTGTCCGGGCCAAACAATTTCAGCGGGTCGAGCGGCTTCGGTCAGGGCGCGCATATTCAGCGTATCGGCGGCGCCGGCATCGGCGATCCAGCCATCCTCGCTCTGAATCCCATTGACGCGATAGACGTCTCGGGCGCGGGCGCGGCGTCCGGCGGCGAGGTCTGCTTCTATGGCGACGGGCGACTGGTATTCGTCAACACCGCGGTCACGCCGCGCACGCAAAGTTCTCCATCTACTGTCAAGAAGGGCGAAAACACCTGCGGCCAGATTAGCGGTCCGGGCCAGGTGATTTTCCTGCCGTCCGAGGACGATAACTCGGCTTCCGCAAGCAATTCTCAGGTTGGCTCGTCTGAACAGTCGTTTTCTGTTCGGTCGTTGTCGGGCTGCCAGGTGACGGCGGACGAAGCCCTCAATCTCCGCGCGGCGCCGGGCGGGTCTATCCTGGGCTTGGTGCCGAGCGGCAGCACGGTCACGGCGTCGGAGCGGACGGCGTACTGGTTCAAAGTCAGCCACGACAATCGGGACGGTTGGGTCAGTTCAGGCTACGTGACGACAAGCGGCGACTGCGATTAGGCTCGGCCTGCCGGGCCGGCGACGTCAGGTTTCGAATGCTTGCCGCTGAAGAGTCGGCGGGCTGATTCATTTCAGCCGGCTGCATTCGGCTTTGCAGCCGCGGGACCGAAACCGGCAAGCGTTCGCCTCGCGTATGCAACATATTCCCTGAGTACGTGTTTTTGCGGACAGCTGTCAGAAGTGATACACTTCCAGAGTGAATGTGTCGTATCTGCAATTCATCGTCGGATCTCGGCTGATTCATCGCAGATATCGCATTCCAGGCTGAAAAGCATGTCCTTTGGGCCATGCCAATTTTTGCAAGAATACGAATCAAGAGGAGCGCAAATTATGTTACGCATACAGTTCAACAGCAATCCCG
>VXLV01000068.1 GCA_009841405.1 Chloroflexota bacterium
GGGCTGGGTGGGCGCGGGATGGGGGTTAGACGGGCAACTTGTTGTACGACTTACTTGCGTTCACTGAGGTTTTAAGATAAGGGCGGCACTCCGCGCCGCCCGAAAACACGTAGGAAATCCGGCGGGTGTTTCGGCGAAACGCCCCTACAGATGCCTAGGTCATTGGAACTAACCACATTGCATGCGCCGGGTGTTGGAAGCGGGGACGCCAGCGGGTATGATCAACGCGGACGAGGGGCCGACATTGAACGCGCGAGAGACTTACCTGCGGGATGTATATCCGGTTTTGGCGCCACCGGTATCCGAGCGCTACCCGCTGGTCAGCTTGACGCCGCAAGCGGGATACAAGCCATTGGGCCAGCAGCGGCTGCTGATGGCGGTTGCCTTGACCGGCACGGGCAAATCGACGGCGCTGGACATCGTCAGCCGTCGGCTTGGCGGCCGCGGCTTTGGCGTCATCCCGACGCGCCGCGAGGTGGCCGACTGGATCGCCATTCCGCTGGCGCAGCACTGGGCGGGCGAGAAGCTGGCGCCGGCGCCGGACCGGGTCAAGCGCTTCGCCTATACGCGGCGCTTCGCCCAGCGCGTTGAGGGCGGGATGGCCGCGGCCTTTTCCTGGCTCAATCTGGCGGACGACTACGAAGGCGCGCTCCTATCCGAGGGCATACGCGGCGAGAACGAGCTTCGTTACGCGCTGCGCCGCTTTCCCAACTGGCGCATTGTCGAGCTTGCGCTGCATCCGCTGGCGCGTTTGCGCCGCTTGAGCGCGCGCGGCGAAGCCTTCGACCGGGCGGCGGGACTCGCAGACATCTCGTTTCTGCCGCTTGAGCTTCGCGACGAGGCGGCGGCCTTGCTGCGCGCCGGCGAGATCAGCGAGCAAGCGCTGGCGATCACACGGGCGGAGGCGGCGAATTACGGCTTGCAACCCTTCGCCGACGGCGACGCCTACCGCAACTATCAGCGGCTGGATATTGACGGCTGCGCGCCGGCACAAGTCGCCGATAGAATCATCGAGATACTGCAGCGGCCGGACTGAGGAGCGAGGGAGATCATGCCGGTCATCTCACGCATAAGCGCAACCCCATACAATATCCCGCTCAAAGGCGCGCTGACCTGGGGCAGCGGCCATGAGTTGCGTCGGCTGGAGCACGCGCTGATTCGCGTCGAACTGTCGGACGGCGCCGTCGGATTCGCCGAAGCGACGCCCCGCCCCAGCATCTACGGCGAGACGCAAGCCTCGATTCTGCACATCATCGAGGCGCATCTGGCGCCGATGCTGCTGGGCGAGACGATCGACAGCTTCGCGGCGGTTTCGGCGCTGGCCGCGCGCGCCACAATCATCAAGAACAACAATACCGCCCGAGGCGCGCTGGATATGGCGCTGCATCAAGCGCTGGCTTGTAGCCGCGGCGAAAGCCTGGCGACTTATCTGGGCGCGACCCGGCGGCGGATTCGGCTAAGCGCGATTGTCAGCACCGGCGCGCCCGAGGCAGTCGCGGCGGATGTGGCAGCGCTTTATCGAGCCGGCATTCGCGTATTCAAGGTCAAGATCGGGCGCGACATTCCCGGCGAAATCATGATCATCGCAGAACTTATCCGAAGCCATTCGGACGCGCAATTCTACGTCGACGCCAATGAGACGCTGGCGAGCGACGGCGCGGCCGCCATCCTGACGCACCTGCGCGAGATGGGCGTTCTCCACTGCGAAGAGGCGCTGCCGGTACATCTGCTGCGCGAACGGCGGCAACTGCGGCGCGATTGCGCCATGCCCATCATCGCTGATGATTCAGTTTTCACGGCGCTAGATTTGGCGCGAGAAATCGACTTCGATACCTTCGACATACTGAATATCAAGACGGCGCGCACGGGCTTCTCGGAGTCGGCGACCATGCTGGACATGTGCAGCGCAGCCGGCAAAGACGCGATGGTCGGCTCGCAAGCCAGCTCGCTGCTGGGCTGCCTGCACGCGGCGGTTTTCGCTGGGCGTCAAGCGGTGACTTGCGCCAGCGAATGCAGCTTCTTCTTGAAGACCGAGGCCGATCTCAGCCTGGCGCCGTCGATTGCAGCCGGCTGGCTGACGCTTGAGGCGGCCGAGCGGTCGCTGGCGCGCGTCCAGGATGGATTGACGCAACTGAAATAGAAACTAGCGACGACTTGGGAGGGTCAGCTTAATGAAGATTCACATCATGTGCGATATGGAAGGCGTGAGCGGTATCGTTACCTGGGGACGGGTCGGCAGCGGCAAGCCCATGTACGACGAAGGCCGCCGGCTCTACACCGAGGAGATCAATGCAGCGGTGAGGGGAGCGCTGCGAGCCGGGGCCGAGGAGATTGTGGTCATCGACGGCCACAATGCCGGCGGCGACAATCGCTACAATTCCCTGCTGCCGGAGTTGCTGCACCCGGCTTGCGAGTGGGTGGCGCACCACCCCTGGACGCGCTATACCGAGCTGCTGGAGGCGGGCGCCGATGCCTGCCTGATGGTCGGCTATCACGCGCGCGCGCATACGCCCGACGGCGTCTTGAGCCACACCATCACCAGCGTCAAGTGGCACAACCTCTGGTTCAATGGCGAGCTGGTGGGCGAGATCGCGGTGAACGCGGCGCTCTGCGGGCACTACGGCTGCCCGGTGCTGCTGATGACGGGCGATGTGGCTGTCTGCCGCGAAGCGACGGCGCTGCTGGGCGAGGGCCTGACGACGGTGGCGGTCAAGAAGGGGCTGTCGCGCTACTCGGCGCGGCAGATTCCGCCGCTGCGAGCGCGCGACATGATCGAGGAAGGGGCGTATCAAGCGCTGCAAAACCTTGATGCTGTCGCGCCCTATGTGCCGGCGTCGCCGGTGACGATTACGGCGCAGATTGCCAAGGCGGAAATGGTCGAGGACTTTCGCGGTCGACCCGGGCTGGAGCTGGATTACGACACGCTCAAAGTCCACAGCCGCGCCGCGGATTGGAAGACGGCCTGGGATCAGATCTGGCATTGGGAGGTTTGATGGTTGGGGCGGCGCGGGAAGCTTACCCCACCCCCGGCCCCTCCCCGGCAAGCCAGGGAGGGGAGCAAAACACTGCTTGGTGCCATGTATAATGTGTGGGCGGCGGCTTTACGGCGCGGTTGCCCACAGACATGGAATGATATGGCGGGCGACCTGATAGGTCGCCCCTACGCCGGAACGCTGTTGAGCGCCACGGTCGCGCCGGCAGCAGCATAAAGTGACGGCACGAAAGGGAGCGGCATGAAAGTCTTGATCATGGCGGATATGGAAGGCGTGAGCGGGATCGTCACCTGGGGCCAGGTGACAGGCGGCGCGCCAATGTACGAAGAAGGGCGCAAGCTCTACACCGAGGAGATCAACGCCGCGGTGCGTGGGGCCAAACGCGCCGGCGCGGAGGAAATCGTGGTGGTGGATTGCCATGGCGCGGGCGGCGACTGGACCTTCAATTCATTCGTGCCAGAATTGTTGGACGACTATTGCACCTGGGTGGCGCATCACCCCTGGGCGCGGTATACCGAGCTGCTGGAGCAGGGCGCGGACGCCTGCCTGCTGGTGGGCATGCACGCGCGCAACAACACCGCCGATGGCGTGCTATCGCATACCATCTCGACGGTGAAGTGGCACAACTTGTGGTTCAACGACGATTTAGTCGGCGAGTCCGGCGTGAACGCGGCGCTCTGCGGGCATTACGGCTGCCCGGTGCTGCTGGTCACCGGCGATGAGGCGGTCTGCCGCGAAACGACTGCGCTGCTGGGCGACGGGCTGACGACGGTCGCGGTCAAGCGCGGGCTGACGCGTTACTCAGCGCGCCAGATTCCGCCGCGAGTAGCGCGTAGAATGATCGAAGACGGCGCCTATCAAGCGCTGCAAAATCTGAGGGCGGTCGCGCCCTACGTGCCGTCGTCGCCGGTGACGATCAGCATCGAAGTGGACAAAGTGGAGATGATGGACGACTTCATGGGGCGCGCGGGCGTGGAGCTGGATCGCGCGGCACAGAAGGTCTACAGCCGCGCGGATGATTGGATGAGCGCCTGGGACCAGATCTGGCACTGGCGGGTCTAGAACGGGGTTTAGGCCAGCGCCATAGACAGCGTCCAGCCGACCACCATCAGCAGTCCGAATTGCCCATGCAACTTGGCGGTGCGTCCCTGCGCCTGATGCAGCAAGGGAACGGCGCGGCTGGTGTTGAATATGTGGATCAGACGCAGCGCCTCCGGCAGCGTGATCAAGGTCAGCAGCGTATGGACCGGCAGCAAGCCAAGCGCGATCACGAAGGTCTGCGCTGCAAACGCCCCGATTACGAGGAATACGAATTCGGCGCGGGCGAAGCGAATGCCGAAGATCACCGCCAGGGTGCGTTTGTTCACGGCGCGGTCGGCGTCCATATCGCGGATATTGTTGGCGTGCAAGATGGCGGCGACCATGAAGGCGATTGGCAGCGAGATCAGGCCGAGCTCGCCGATGCGCGCCGCACTGACAGCGGGCGACATCACGTAGTAAGCGCCGATGATGATCGCCGGCCCCATGAATATGGCGACCGCGATCTCGCCCAGTCCGTTGTAGGCGAGCGGGAAGGGGCCGGCGGTATAGGTGACCGCCACGAAGACGCCACCCATGCCGATCAGCCAAAGCAAGGGCCCACTCTGCGACAGCAAGTACAAGCCGATAGCGCAGCCGGCTGCGGTTGCAAGCACTGCGCCATACAACACGCTGCGCGGCGCGAGGATTTTGCGCTTAATGGTCATGCCTTGCCCGGCTTCTTTCAGGCGGTCGGCGCCGCGGCGATAGTCGGCGTATTCGTTGATGAGGTTGGCGGCGCTCTGCAGCAGCAGCGTTCCTGCCAGCGCCAGCAAGAATATCGCCGCCGCAAATACGCCGTCCTCCAGCGCGACAATGCCCGCCAGGCCCAATGGCGCGTAGGTGGCGGTGAAGACGCGCGGCCGCAGCGCCAGATACCAGGCGCGCGCTTTGCTCTGGGGAGGATTCCCGTCCATGATCGAAGTTCCGTAGCCAATTCTCAAGACAGTGCTGCCAAGACATTATACGCTGTTTTGACGCCGGCTGAAGCTCGGCCCGGGCCGCTCCGAGTCTGACGTCATCAGTTTCTTCTGCCACAGAAATAATGCCAAATAAGAAATGCGAGTGATTGCTGTCTCAACACAATCTCCAAAATCATCGCAAGGTTGTAGGGGCGAGCCATTGGCTCGCCCGCGCTCGCCAAAGACTGCCATTTCTCGTCGCGCCACTTACTTGGCATTACGGAGTACTTGGAGGCGAACTTTCAGCAAGTGCTTGGTCATCCCATGCCGCTTCATTTTGACGCGACTGTCGTATGGCCCCACGGTGTATAATCGCATGATATTGGCTTTGAGGCGCGAGTTGTGAAAGTTCTGTTTGTAGCGGCGAGCGACCGCATCGGCGGCGCGGCCATCGGCGCTTATCGTACCCATCAAGCCTTGCGAAACCGCGGCATTGAGAGCGAGATGCTGGTGCTGCGCAAGGCGACATCTGACCGCCATGTGCATCGACTGTCGTCTTTTCTACCACGGTGGGCTCGGGCGCGGCGGCGGCTTGCGGCGTATCGCCATCATCGGCTGCTGGCGGCCAATCCGCGTCATCCCGACAGCGGGCACTGGAGCCTCAATCTATTCAGCTACCCGATTGCCCGGGCGATCAACACGCTCAAGCCGGATATCGCGCATCTGCAGTGGGTTGGCGACAATTTCCTGCCCATCGCGGAAGTAGCCAAGATCAAGCCGCCGATTGTCTGGACGCTCCAGGATATGTGGGCCTTTACCGGCGGCTGCCACTATGTCGGCGAATCCTGCGATTATCGCACGGGCAAAGGCAACTGTTCGCAATTGCTGTCGCCCGGGCATAATGACATTAGCGCGCGGGTATATCGCGAGAAGCTGGCGGCCTGGGCCGATCTGCCAATCGCGCTCGTATGCCTCAGCCACTGGCTGGCGGATTGCGCTCGCGGCAGCGCGCTAATGCAAGACCGGCAAATCGCGGTCATCGGCAATCCGGTCGACGCGACTGTCTTCAAGCCGCTGGACAAGACTGTCGCCCGGCAAGCTTTCAATCTGCCCGCCGACACAAAGCTCATTCTCTTTGGCGCGATCGGCGGCACGAGCGATCGGCGCAAGGGCTTCGCCTATCTGCGCGAGGCGCTAACAGGACTGGAGGCTGACGCGGACGCGGCGCTCGTCATATTCGGCGGTGAGACGCCGCTCACGCTGGACCTGCCGCTGCCCGTTCATCAAGTCGGCAAGCTGCAGGACGAGCTGAGCTTGAGCCTGCTCTATGGCGCCTGTGACGTTTACGTGCTGCCGACGCTGCAAGAGGCATTCGGGAACACGCTGGCCGAGGCGCTCGCGAGCGGCACGCCCTGCGTTACGTTTGATGGCTCCGGCGCGGTCGATATCGTGCGGCATCGGCAGAATGGCTACGTCGCCAAGCTGAAAGACGCGAGCGATCTGCTTCGCGGCATCGAATGGGCGCTGGCGCAGTCCTGGTCGCGCGAAGCGTTGCACAGCGATATCATCGCGCGTTTTGGCAGCGAGCGCGTGTCGCAGCAATATATCGAACTCTATCAATCGATTCTGGGTCAGCCGGCGTGAGCGCGCGTCCGCGCATCAGCTTTGGCATGATCGTGCTCAATGGCGAGCCTTTCACGCGTTATACGCTGCGGGCGCTGTACCCGTATGCGCATGAGATTATCGTGGTCGAGGGCGCGGCGCCGGGCGCGGCCAAGATCGCCAGCGCCGACGGGCACTCCCTGGACGGAACGCTAGCAAGCCTGCGCGCTTTCAAAGCCCAAGAAGACCCGGAGGACAAGCTCATCATCGTGACGCGCGACGGCTTCTGGTCGGAGAAAGACGAGATGTCGCAGGCCTACGCCGAGCGCGCGACCGGCGACTTTCTGTGGCAAGTGGATGTCGACGAGTTCTATCAGCCGCGGGACATGGAACAGATCTGCGCGCTTCTGATTGAGCAGCCGGATATCACCGCGGTCAGCTTCGAATCGGTCTTCTTTTGGGCCGCGCCCGAGTATCGCGTCGACAGTTGGTATCTGCGCCGCGGCGAGTCCGAGTTTCATCGCCTGTTCAAATGGGGCGCAGGCTACCGCTATGTGACGCACCGGCCGCCCACCGTCCTGGACGCGCGCGGCCAGGACCTGCGTCAACTGCGTTGGATCCGCGCGAATGACCTGCTGGCGCGGGGCATCCATCTGTATCATTATGCCTTGCTGCTGCCCAAACAGGTGCGCGAGAAATGCGAATATTACAGTCGGGCGGAGTGGGCGCGGCGGCAGCTTGCGCTTGAGTGGGCGGACGAGGCCTATTTCGCGCTGCGCCGGCCCTATCACGCGCACAATGTCTACGAGTACCCGGGCTGCTTGTATCGCTTCCGGGGCGCGCATCCGCCTCAGGTCGTTCAAATGTGGCGCGACCTCAGCGATTCGCAATCGCCATACGACTTGCGGCCCCGCGACGATATTGAGGCGCTGCTCAACTCGCGGCGATATCAGCTGGGGCGCGCGCTGGTAATGGCGGCGAATTGGCCGGCGCTCTGGCTGCGCCGAACGCGAATCCGTTTCATGCGGCTGCTCACGCGATTGCTGCCTCGCCCTTTGAAGGACGCGCTCAAGCGACTGTGACGACGCAAAAGTGCAATAAACACCGAAATTGTCCACTTGGCGAACACTGTGCGTTTTTTTCACCACAGAGAACACAGAGAGCACAGAGATTATGTTGTAGGGGCGAGCCGTGGCTCGCCCGAAGTTTCAGATTGGTTATGTGGGCGACCCAGCGGGTCGCCCCTACCCCTGATAATTATGATGGAGTTGCATGACTTACTTTGATTTATTGAGGTTTTATGTATGTTGACTGAGTCGACGAGCGGACGTAAATTGACACTGTTTGAATAGGCAGAAGGTCGAAAGGGAGCGAGAAATCGGCTATGATGTGCTTCGCTGCTGAATTGAGAAAGAGACGATTACGATGAGCGACTACAATCACGCGCTGCTGATCGAGCAGGACCAGCGTCAACTGCATCCCCTGCATCACCCCACGCGCACCAAGGGCGCGGCCATGGTCGAGCGCGGCGACGGCGTCTGGCTCTATACCACCGATGGCCGCGAGATCCTCGATGCCATGGCCAGCCTGTGGAATGTTAATATCGGCTATGGCAACAAGGAGCTGCCCAGAGTCGCCTATCAGCAGATGCTTGACATCGCATACAACTCTGGTTTCGCCGGCATGACGAATCCGGCTTCAGCGCAATTGGCGGACAAGCTGGCGGGTTTCTTTCGCCCGAATATGAACTTCACCTATTTCACATCGGGCGGGTCGGAGTCCAGCGACAGTTCGTTCAAGACCGCGATTTTCTACTGGTATCAGCTGGGCAAGGCGAACAAGAAGAAGATCATCTCGCGCTTGAACGGCTATCACGGCATGACGCTGGCGGCGACCAGCGCCACCGGCATGAGCAAATTTCATACGATGTTCGGCGGCGTGCTGGATGGATTCATCCATGTGCCCGACCCCAACGGCTATCGTTATACCGGCGAGGTCAAAGCCGGCGAGAGCGTCGCCCAGGCGGCCGCGCGCGCGCTTGAAGAGCGGATTCTGCTGGAAGGCGCGGATACGGTGGCGGCTTTCATCGCCGAGCCGATCCAGGGCGCCGGCGGTCTGGTCGTGCCCGATGACGGCTACTTTGAACTCATAGCTGAGGTCTGCAAACGGCATGAGGTGCTGCTGATCGTCGATGAGGTGATCACCGGTTTCGGGCGCACCGGCCACTGGTTCGGCAGCGATGAATACGGCATCCAGCCGGATATTATGCAATTCGCCAAGGGCGTGACCAGCGGCTATATGCCGCTCGGCGGCATTCAGGTTACGGACGAAATCCGCGATGTCGTGTTGAACGCGCCGGAAGACCAGAGCTGGATGCACGGTTACACCTATTCGGGCCACGCGGCGGCTTGCGCGGTGGGCATCGCCAATATTGACATCATGGAGCGCGATGGCTTGCTGGACAACAGCAGGTTGATGGGCACGCGGCTGCTGGCGGGCTTGCAATCGCTGGTTGACGAATTCCCGCATATCGACAACGCGCGCGGCGTCGGGCTGATGGCGGGCATCGACGTGGTGGCGAGCAAAGCCGGGCGCGAGCCGGACGCGGACCTGGCGGCCAAGGTCAGTGACGCCGCGCTGGCGCTGGGGCTGCGCGCGCGGCCGCTGGGCGCGACGATCGCCTTCGCGCCGCCGCTGTGCATCACGGCGGAGGAAGTTGATATTGTGATCAATACGATGGGCGAGGCGATTACGCGCGCGAGTGGGTGAGAATCGTGACTCGAAAAGTGTGTGTGATGCCCGAATACCTGGTTTGACGCTGTAAACAACGTTTTACAATATCATACCAACCTGATACAATCCTTTCTCGCTGGAGTCCCACTCCAGTTCATTCACCGTTCACAGATCGATTTAGTCCAGGGAGACGAATCATGAAGAAGATTTTCACCCTCGTTCTGCTGCTCGCCTTCGCGCTGCTGGCCAACATGAGTTTGGTTACAGCGGACATGCACGGCTGGTGGGCAGACGCAGCCGCGCCCTACGCCGGCACGACCATCCGCGGCGTATCCGAGAGCACGCCGCCCTCGAATTACGTGGCCGATGTCCTGGCCGCGCAATTCACCGAGCTGACCGGCATCAATGTCGAGTTCGAGACCACGTCCTGGGACCAGATGTACTCCAAGGCGATCAACGACATGGAGGCCAATACCGGCATCTATGACTTCGTCTACATTGAGCAGGACATCATCTACTCCTACCTGGCGCAAGATTACCTGGTCAACCTGACGCAATTCGCAGCCGACAACCCGGATCTGGCTTATGAAGGTTACGACGAAAGCGAGTTCACCAGCTTCGCCGATTACTTCAAGAATGCCGATGGCGACCTCTTCGGCGTGCCGATGGAAGCCTTCGTCAAGGTCTACCTCTATCGCAAGGACCTCTTCGAGGACGCCGATATCATGGCTGCCTTTGAAGACGCATACGGTTATCCGCTGGCGCCGGCCGAAAGCTTCGACCAGTACCGCGACAACGCCGAGTTCTTCACCGGCTACGGCGAGAGCATGGACATGGACCTCTGGGGCACGACCGTGCAAGGCTCGACCGGCCACCCGGCCTCGACCTATGAATTCCTCGAATCCATTGGCCCCTCCTTCGGCCTGTACAACTGGGGCATCAACGTGGACGCCGGCTCCGCGATGAGCGCCAATGGCGGCGCGCTGGACGGCGACACGGCTGTTGAGGCGCTGAGCTTCTGGCTGAGCATGCTGGAATTCGCCCCGCCCGAGGCCACCTCGAGCACCTGGGACGAAGTTGCCTCCAGCTTTGCCGCGGGCCGCGCCGCGCAGGGTTGGGTTTACGGCGAAAATGCCGCCTGGATCGCCACTGATGACAGCCGCTCGGCGGTAACGGGCAATGTCGGCGTCCGCCTGCCGGTCACGGCAGAAGGCGTCATTGAAGCGGCCGAGATGGGCGAAGGCTACATCGGCTACTATGACGGCGGCGCCTTTGGCGTTCCGCATTCCTCGCGCAATAAGGAAGCCACGCTGCTTTGGCTGCAGTTCATCGGCCAGCAATCGGTGCAGGCGGAATGGGCGGCCGCGGGCGCGCGCATCACCCACACCGCCACCTTCGACGATCCGCTGATCGCCGAGCAAGACGCCAAGGTTGATGGCTACTACACGCTTCTGGAAGAGCAAGGTCCGCTGTTCGCCGGCGCGCCGCCCTTCCCCTTCCACGCGCAGGTGCGTGAAGTCATCGATCCCTTCATCCAACGCGCCATCCTGGGCGATTTGAGCCCGGCTGACGCGCTGTCGCAAGCTGCGGCGGCTGTGGACGAAGAGCTCGACCGTTTGGGTTACGGGATGTAGCTGCCCGAAAGCCCCCACCCCAAGCCCCTTTCCCGCCATCTCTATGGCGGGCATCCCAAAAAGGGGGAGGGGCTTCAATGCACTCCAACTCCCCTTCCCTCCCTTGTGGGGTATGGGTAGTTGGAGTGCATTGA
>VXLV01000047.1 GCA_009841405.1 Chloroflexota bacterium
GTGTAGATGTGACGCTCTAATTTAAGCTCAGAGATCACAGAGGGCACAGAGCAAAGGGATTAAAAGAATGCAGAGTTACGGGCGGCTTACCCCACCCCTGACCCCTGCCCCGGCAAGCCAGGGAGGGGAGCAAAACATAGTGTGTTAGATGGTATTCTGCGTGGGCGGCGTCGCCGAGCATGTGTCAAAGGTTTGCACTCGGTTCAAGGCGCGTAGCCGCGGCCAAGCGCGCGCAGCAGTTCCGGCAGATGCGGCGGGTCCTGGAATAGCAGGCCGTCGTCGCCGGCCGGGTCGGGATAAGCCGGTGGCTCATACTCGCGCCAGGCGCCACTTTTGACGGCGCGCTCATAGCCGTCCTTCTCATATCGTTCGATGATCCGCCGCCGCAGCCGACTCAAGTCAGTTGCGTAGCGCGGATTGCCGGCGAAGTTCCTGGTCTCGTTCGGGTCGATGCGCAGGTCGAAGAGCCATTCTCTGCGGTCGGCGGCCGAGTAGACGTATTTGAAGTCGCGCTCGGCAATCATGTACAAGCCGGCAGCGCCCTCGCTGTATTGACTGTAGACCACGTCGCGCCGGTTTTCGCCGGCGGCCAGCGCGAGCAGATCTACGCCTTCTGCTGAGGGCGGCGGATGGTCGGCTCTGGCGGCAGCGGCAAAGGTGGGGAAGATGTCCAGCAGGCTGGCAGGGGCATCGACGAGATGGCCCCGTGCAGGCGCGCCGGGCGGTCGCAGGATCAGCGGAACCTTGGCGGACGGGTTGAGCATCGCGCGCTTGCCGACGCTGCCGTAATCGCCCAGCATTTCGCCGTGATCGGCGGTGAAGAGTATCAGGGTGTTGTCGATATCGTCGCCAAGGGCCGCCATGATGCGCCCCAGATTGAAGTCGATGAAGGAGATACAGGCGTAGTACATGGCTTTTATGGCGCGGAAGAGCATTTCGTCGTAGCCCTTGTCGCGGTACTTGTAGCGATTCTGGTAGTGATTCCAATAAGTCAGCAGATGCTCGAAGCCGGGCGGGCGGCGGGGCGGCAGCATATCGGCGGCACGGTAGAGCTTGTTCCAGGGCGCGGGCGCTTCAAAGGGCGGATGCGGCTTGATGAAGCTGGCCCAGAGAAAGAAGGGGCGTTCGCGGTCGCGCCGGTCAAGAAACTCGATAGCGCGGTCCGCGACCCAGGTAGTGTGATGATGGCGCGCCGGCAGTTGGGAGGGCTGCGGAATATAGTAGAGTTCGCTGCGGATGCCCTGCGGCTCCAGCACGTGATCGTAGCCCTGCTCGCTGAGATAGCGGTGGAAGTCGTTGCGGATGCCCGGCGCCCGCGCGCCCTCTTCGGAGATGTCGCGGCTGTCAAAACCCCAGAGCGCGTCAACCTGCGGATTGAAGTGCATTTTGCCGATGCCATGCGTGCGGTAGCCCTGTGACTGCAAGACTTGCATGATGCTGCGCTTGCCCAAGGGCGACTCGTTGTTGGATGTGCAGCCGTTGATGTGAGGCGGCAGGCCGGTGATGGCGGCGCTGCGCGCGGCGACGCAGACTGGCGCGGGCGTGTAGCAGTTGGTGAAGGCGATGCCCTGCTCCACCAGCGAGTCCAGCGTTGGCGTGCGAATCGCGCGGTTGCCGAGCGCGGCGATGGTGTCGCTGCGCTGCTGGTCGGTCATGACGAAGAGGATATTGGGTTGTCTAGTCATTAGTCGTTATCCTAGCAAAGATAAGTTTCCAGTAATCAAGCAACTAATTCCTTTGGCGGCGGGCCACCCAGGGGTCGCCCCTACACCGCCAGGACGACTAGGCGATTTGCATGACAACTTTGCCGAAGTGATCGTGCTCTTCCAGGATGCGATGGCCTTCGCGGATCTCTTCAAGCGGCAGGACGCGGTCGATGACCGGGCGCAGTACGCCTTGATCGGCGAGCGCCAGCACACGGCGCAGCTCATTAAATGTCGCTCCGTTTGCGCCGAGGATGCTCAGCTGCCGGTGGTAGATCTGCGGGATGCGCAGGTCGAATTGCTTGCCGGAATGCGAGCCGCAGACGACCATGCGGCCATTGCGCGCCAGCGTCCGCAGCGAGTCGGCCCAGGTCATTGCGCCCACGAGATCCTGCGCCACATCGACGCCGCGGCCGCCGGTGAGCGCGAGCGCTTGCTCGACCCAGTCTTCATCGCGGTAATTGACGACATGATCGGCGCCCAGGTCGCGCGCCTTGGCCATCTTTTCCGCTGTCGAGGTGCTGGCGATGACAGTCGCGCCGGCGTGTTTTGCGATCTGAATGCCCATAGAGGCGACGCCGCCGCCAGCGCCCGGAATAAAGACGCTCTCGCCCGCTTGCAGCCGCGCGACTGTGATCAGCATGTGCCAGGCCGTGCCGGCCACGACCGGCAGCGCCGCCGTCTCGATGTGGCTGAGGCGCCGGGGCTTGGCGATCAGGTTGCGCGCCGGCGCCAGCATATACTCCGCCAGCCCACCATTCATGTGCTCGCCGATGATCTGGTGTTCGGGGCAGACGGTCACATCGCCCGCGCGGCAGAACTCGCAAACGCCGCAAGTCACGAGCGAGTAGAGCGTCACTTCATCGCCGACTTGCCAGCCCTGCGCGCCCGGCCCTAATGCGTCGATGACGCCGCAGACATCGACGCCGGTGACCAATGGCAGGGGCACGGCGCCAAACTGCGGGCCGCGGCGGATGCCGACATCGAGCCAGTTCAGCGCGCATGCATGCACGCGGATTCGCGCCTCGCCGGCGCCCGGCTCCGGCAGCGGAACGCGCTCCAAATGAATGACATCGCGCTCGCCGTGTTCGTGGAATACCGCCGCCAGCATCGTGTTTGACATGCGTCTGCCTCCAGTCCTGTCGCTGCTCATTTCACTGCGATCACGAAGTCTTGCAGGATATTCCTTACAGCGCCCAAGGTTACGCGAACGCCGCGCGCAGACGCCAGTATATCGCGAATTGGCGCTCAGCTTTCGATTGTGATGCCGCCCAGTCGCGCGCGACCGTCGCGCCAGGGCTGGCCGTCGGCATCGACCGCCGGCGCGCGCTCCTGATCGCTGGCGCGGTACAAGCCGGTGAATACGGCGTAGCGGCCGGGCGCCAGGTCCGCGGGCAGGGGCACGGACCAGGATTCGCTGTCGGCGAGCCCGCTATACCAGAGGCGGGTTGGCAGGCGCGGGCCAAGCGGATGCTGATCGAATCCCCACCAGTCGCCGGTTTCCTGGTGGATGAAATGCAGAAACTGTACGTAATCCTGCCGGCTGTCTTTGTCGCTGCGCCAGGCGAAACGTAGAGCAAGCGTTTCACCGGCCGCGGCGCGTTCGGGCAGATCCGCCGATTCCAGCTTGAATCCGGAATCAAAGGCAGCCAGCAATGAGGGCGCCGGCGCCGGAGATTCGCCCGGCAGCGCGAACTCCGCCAGGACGACCTGCCTGTCGTCGAGAAGCCGCAGGTCGCTGCGGTCGACCTTCTGCCGCGTGAATTCCCCGCCCCGTTTGCGCCAGACGGTCAGCACCGCCCAGAGGGCGCGATTGGGCGGCGCGTCCGGCGGGATTGCCACTTGCAGGCGCTGGCGAATCACAGGCGCGTAATTTGGGCCGAGCAGCCACAAGCCGTGCTGCCGATCGATCCACTCATCGCGGCTGGCGAGGGACTCGCCGCTGACCTGGTCAACCAGGTGGACTGAGATACCAAACCCGATGAATCCAGCTTGGCGCGCGGCCAGGTAGAGATTTGCCACAGTCGCCCCCGCGTCATGCTCAAACTGGAAGCCGCGGAGGTCTATGCCGGGCCGGAAGGTTACCGCCGCCGGCCGCGCCCAGAGCCGGGCTTCGAGTCGGGGCGCCAGGGAATAGCTGATAATCGCGAGCATCGCCAGCGCGGGCAGCGCGTAAAGGAGGCGTATGGCTGCCCTTGGCGCGCTTGGCAGGGCCGCCGAGAATTGCCCCAGCAGGGCGACCAGCGTGAGCCAAATGCCCAGGAACTCCAGCGACTCTTCCAAAAAATAGAATTCCAGGCAGCCGTCGAAGCGCAAGACGCCCATGCCCCCGCAGGGAATCGGCAGGGCGTTGACCAGCATGGCGCCGGCTACGCTGAGGGCGAGGCCGATCAAGAAGCAGGCATGCCAGGGCCAGGCGCTGCGCCCAAAGCGCCAGGCTACAGCCAGGGTCGCCGCCACGACCACAGCCCCCAGCGCGATATAGCGCAGCTCCCACTCGGGTATGACTTCGTGCAGTGCGAGGTATTCGTCGATGGCCAGAAAGATGAAGACAAGACCAATCCCGAGCCAGTACCAGCGCAGCCGTGCCGCGTGTCGATTGGCGAACCATGCGGCGAGCAGCGCGACGCCGCCAACAGCCGCGAGCTGCAGCGTGGCGAAGGTGGCCGGTATGTTCCATTCCTCGTGGAAATTCCAGAGCCAGCTTTCGAATTTGGTCGCTGGCTGAACCTGTGCCGCCAGCACGATCACGAGGACTTGCGCCGCGAGCATGCCGCCGGCCAGGCGCTTGGCCGCGGGCGACAGGCGCGGGATCAGCCACCGCCAAACAGCCAGACAAGCCGGCGCGTACAGCATTAGCACGAGCAGTCGGATCAGTGCGTCAGTTGAAAGCGCCAATTCAGAGCTCGCAATCCGCTTGTCGCCGGGACTGAGGGGTCGCGCGCGGCGGACAAGCAATCAACTGTCAATTGTCAGGGCGCCGAGCAGAACGCGGGCGTCGCGCCAGGCTTTGCCAGCGGCGTCCGACACCGGAATCCGTTCCTTGTCATGCGCCCGATACAAGCCGGTGAAGACCTGGTAGCGCCCCGGCGCGAGATCGTCCGGCAGCGGGACCTGCCAGGTTTCGCTGTCGGCAAGCCCTTTATACCACAAGCGCGCGGGCAGGCGCGGGCCAAGCGGCAGCCGGTCGTATACAAACCACTCGCCGCTGTCCGTGTGGCCAAGATGCAGAAACTGTACGAGATCTTGCCGGTTATCGACATCACTGCGCCAGTCGAATCGCAGCGATAGCGTTTCACCGGCTATGGCAAAGTCGGGCATTTCCGCCGCTTCCAGCATGATACCGTGGTCAAAGACGGCGAGCGGCGACGCCAAGGGGCGGGCATGAGGATCGCGAAGCGCAATTTCGCCAAGGATGACTTGCGTGTTATCCAGCAATGCAAGATCGCTCGAGAGGATTTTCTGGCGGACGTAGCCGTCTTCGGTTTCGCGCCAAAGCGAGAGCACAATCCAGTAGGCGTGGTTGGTCGGTGTATCCGGGGGAAAATCCAAGACGATTTTCTGGTTGTAAAGCGGTCTAAAGTCGTCCCATGGAATCGTGACTTTTCTGTTTCCTCTCCGCAGAATCTTGTTGTAGCTGATCAGAGATTCCTGGCTGATCTGATCGACGACATGAAGTGATAAGCCCAGATTGCTTATGTTTGCGCCGACGTCAAAATACGTGATTATGGAAACCGTGTTCGAATCCCAGTCGGTGTGGTAGCCATTGATGTGCGTTCCGGATTCAAAGACGACAGCGGCCGGTTGCGCCCAGGCGGGCAGCACCGGCTGATGGACGGGCAAAATGCGGAAGACAAGCAATACAAAAAAGCATGGTAAAGCAATCAGGGAGAGTCTGACATGACCGGGGGGCGAAGGCGCAACAATCGCAAGATGGCCCAATACAGCAAGCAGCGCCAGCCAAATGCCCAGGAAGGCCAGCGGCTCTTCGAGATAGTAGGGCTCCAGGCAGCGGCTCAATTCGATAAATCCAACGCTCCCGCAAATGTGTACGCGGCGGAATTGCTCCACGACGAGTTCGCCGAAACCGGCCAGGGCCAGCCCGAGATAAAGACAGATATGCCAGATCCGATTCTGTCTGGGCGAGCGGGCGGCCGCCACCGCTGTCAGCGCGAGAAGGACGGGCCCTAACAAGACATAGACGACTTCCAGATCACGGTTTTTTTCATGCAGGGACAGCGACTCATCCAGCGCCAGGAGCGCGAACAGCAAACCAAAGACCGCCAGATAGAAGCGCTGCCAGCCCATAGGGCGCGGGCAACGCCAGGCCGCCAGGATCGCGGCCAGCGCAGCCAGCATGAACTGAGCCGATGCCAGCAAAGCCGGGATATTGCCTTCGCGGTTCAAGCTCCAGAGCCAGCGCCAGAAATCCGATGTCGGGCGAAATACCAGTGAAACCGAGATTACGAGAATCTGCGCTGCCAGCAGGCCAGTCGCCAGCCGTTGCGAAAATGGCGGGAGGCGCGGGATAATCCGCCGGAGGGCGAAGACGCCCACCGGGATATAGAGCAAGAGCGCCATGCTGCGCAGCAAGACCTCGCCGGGGCTGTACAACTCAATCGGAAGTATCGTGTCGCCTCCTGTTGTTCAACAATCACCGCGCCAGTTCTGAAGCCGGCATTCGCGCCTTATCGTCAATCGACGCGAAAATGTCCCAGCAGCACACGGGCGTCGCGCCAAGGTTGGCCGGCGGCGTCGCTCGCTGCTATACGTTGCAGATCGCGCGCGCGATAAAGCCCGGTGTAGATAGCGTAGCGCCCGGGCGCGAGATCCGCCGGCAGCGGGACCGGCCAGGTTTCGCTCTCGGCAAGCCCACTGTACCACAAGCGCGTGGGCAAGCGCTGTCCCAGGGGCGGCTGATCGTAGCCCCACTGCGCGCCGCTTTCTTCGCGCGCGAAATGAAGAAATTGCGTCAGGTCTTCGCCGCCGGGCCGGTCGCTGCGCCAGGTAAAGGCGACGGGCAGCGTCTCGCCCGGCAGCGCGCGCGCGGGTATGTCGGCGGCTGAGAGCGCAAAGCCGTTGTCAAAGGCCGCCAATGGGCTGGTCGATGATGGCGCCGATGGCGCTGGAATGACCAGCTCGCCCAGGACCAGTTGCGTCTCGCTTAGCAGCTGAAGCTCGCCGGCGAGTACGCGCAGGCCTTCAAACTCGCCGTCGGCGTCGCGCCAGACGGTCAGCACGATCCAGAGCGCGCGGTTGGCCGGCGCGTCAGGCGGATAGTCGACTTCGAGACGCTGGCGGAAAAACAGCGTATCGCCGCTTGCGCTTTGCTGGCAGCACCAGCGGGCGTCGCGCCCGGCGACCGAGTTGCCGCGCGCCTGGTCAACCAGATGCGCCGAGTAACCCAGCCGCGCACCCTCGCTGCGCCGGGCTGAGGCGTCGAGTTCGAGAGCGACCTCGCCATCGCCAATTTCGACGCGAAACTCCCGCAATTCAACGCCAGCTTCAAACAAGACCGCGTTCGGCCGGACCAGGAATTGCCGATGGATACTGGGATCGCTGATCAGCCAGAGAATCCATAGGGCGGGCATGAAGTAGAGCAGGCGACGCGCGCGCGAATCGGCGCTGGAGGCGATGTCCGAGAAATGCCCCAGCATGGCAAGCAAGACCAGCCACATGCCTCCGAACTCCAGTGTTTCTTCATATTGAAAAGTCAGCAGGCAGCCATCGAGCCGCAGCGCGCCCAAAGCGTCGCAGACGGGGCCGCGCAATTGCGGCCGCAGTTGCTCGATGCCGATGCCGCCGATTGCGCTCAGCGCCAGGCCGGCCAGCAGGCAGAGATGCCAGATGCGGGCGCCAGGCGGGGCGCGGCGCGCGAGCAGCAGGGTGGCGATGACGATGGCGGCGCCCAGCAGGGCGTAGTAGCGTTCCCAGCCGAGGATGGCTTCGTGCAGGGCGGCGTATTCGTCGCGCGCCATGAACAGGAACGCCAGCCCGATGGCGACCAGGTAGAGGCGCAGCCAGGCGGTATGCGCCCGTGCGAACGACGCGGCCAGAAGCGCGGCGCCAGCGACGAGCGCCAGTTGCGTCGAGGCGACGACCGAAGGGATATTCCAGTCCCGGTTGAGGTCCCAGAGCCAGTCGTCAAGCCCCCACTCGGCGCGAAACTCGATCGAGACGGCGATTACGATAATCTGCGCGAGCAGCATCAGAATCGCCAGGCGCTGGGCCGCGGGCGTCAGGCGGGACAAGATCAGCCGGCAGGCGGTCAAACAGAGTAGGCCGTAAGTCAGGATGACAAAAAGGCGGATGAGCGTTTGGGGGGAAACTAGCAAGGCGCCACTCTTGATCTCGTACCAGGTTTTGCGCGCCTTTGCATGCCTTGGGGCGCAGCCCAATGCTGCAAAAGCCTGGCGCAAATCGCCTGTAAGCTCAGTCTACTATGAGTACGCCTATCGGCGCCCTCGCGTCTTGATAAGGATTGCCGGCGGCGTCGCGGGCCGGGACACGTTCCTGGTCGCTAACCCGATACAGCCCGGTATGGACCTGATAGTGGCCGGGCGCCAGATCCGCAGGCAGGGGCACGCGCCAGGTTTCGCTATCGGTCAGCCCCGCGTACCAGAGACGCGTGGGCAGGCGGGGGCCCAGCGGTTGCTGATCGTAGACCCACCATGCGCCGCTCTCCCGGTGTTGCAAGTGCAGGAATTGCACATAGTCTATATTGCTCTCGCAGATGCTGCGCCAAGCCACCGGGATGCTCAAGACCGCGCCGGCCAACACGCGCTCCGGCAAGGCCATGCCAAGCAGCCCAAGGCAATTGTCAAACTGGATGAGCGGCGTCGACGGCGCCGGGAACGGCTCCGCCGGCAGCGCCAGCTCGCCCAGCACAACTTGAGCTTCGTCCAACGCTTGCAAGTCGCCCGATAGTACTGCTTGGCTGACAAACTCGCCGTCGATTTCGCGCCAGAGCGTAAGCACGACCCAGAGCGCGCGGTTGCGCGGGATTTCCGAAGGGTGGCGCAGGTCGATGATGGTGCGGTAAATGTGCGGGGCTTCCGGGCTCAGGAATGAGATGCTGTGGCGCTGATCGGCGCGTTTGTCATAGCTGGCGAGAGATTCTCCGCTCACTTGGTCCACCAGGTGAATCGAGAAGCCCAAGCCCAAATAGTCCAGCCTGCGCGCGAGGGCATAGAGCTTGACACGGGTGGCGCGTTCACTGGTGTCACTCTGGTAGCCGGCCAGGTGAATGCCACTGGCGAACTCTACGGAGGCCTGCCCGCGCGCGGTCAAGAGTTCAAGGCGCGGGAACAGGGCATAAACGAGGAGCAGGCACAGCCAAAGCGCCGGCAGCATGAGCAGCGCCGCGCGCAGGCGCCTCCCAAGCCTTGGCGCGGCAGTCGACAGCAGGCCCAAAAGCGCGACCAGCGCCAGCCAAACGCCGATGTATTCCAGCGCCTCTTCAAAGCGGTAGGTCAACAGGCAGGGGTCGAATCTCAGCAGTCCCATTTCCTCGCAGAGATGTGACGGTTCGTTAAGCGGCAGCCGCTCAACGATGATGGCGCCTATCGCCGTCAGCGCAAGCCCGGTGAGCAGGCAGAGATACCAATGCCAAGACCGTCGTGGCGCGCGCACGGCGGCAACCGCTGTCGCCACCGCAATGAACGCGCCGACGCGCGCGTAGTGAAGATGCCAATTCAGAATATACTCGTGAATCATGAGATACTCATCGCCAGCCCAGAGCAGGAATGCCCCGCTCAAGAGCACTAAGTGAATGCGCCCCAAGATGGATTTGGCTGATGTGAAAAGCGCAGTTAACAGCGCGGCGCCAGCGCAAGCCGCCAGTTGCGCGCTGGCGACGACTGAGGGGATGTTGAACTCGCGGTCGACATGCCATAGCCATTCTTCGTACGCCGAAGTGGGTTGATATACCGTTGCCATGGCGATGACCAGCGCCTGCGCCAGCATGAAAAGGGTCGCAAGGGGCTTTGCGCCTGGCGAAAGCCGCCACAGGAGAAAGCGATGCGAAGCAGTTACCGTTACGGCATATAGCAGGACCAGGAGGATAACGATGGCGGCATAGCCCGACGCCACAAGCTCAGTTCCGGGCACTAAGTCAGGGCTCGCCGGGGCCGACTCGACGAAGCCTTGGTCCGGTCGCTCGGCTTGAGTTTCGGCGAATCGCGGTGTTCGCCGTAGAGGTGACATTGCGCCATATGGCGGTCTTCGTCGGTGATGGCCGGCGGCCGGATGGTCAAACAGGCTTCCATGACATCGGGGCAACGCTGGGCGAAGGGGCAGCCGATGAAGCGCTCGGTCGGGCGCGGCACGCCTTCCTGGATGCGCAGGGGCGGGTTCTCCACAGTTGGGTCGGGCACGGGCACGGCCGCGATCAGCGCTTGCGTGTAGGGGTGCTGCGGATTGTTGATGACTTCGAGGCTGGGCCCCATCTCGACGATCTCGCCGAGGTACATGATGGCGATGCGGTCGCAGGTATATTGCAGCAGGGACAAGTCATGCGAGATATAGACGGTCGCCAGGCCGAGCTCACGCGCGAGGCGGCGGGTGGTATTGAGGATGCCGGCGCGCACAGAGACATCAAGCATGGAGACCGGCTCGTCCGCGACCAGGAATTCGGGATGCAGCACCAGCGCGCGCGCCAGGACGACGCGCTGTAGCTGACCGCCGGAAAGCTGATGCGGGTATTTGTCCAGGAAGACCTCGGCCGGGCGCAGGTTGACGCGATCCAGTGTCTCGATGACGCGTTGCAGGCGCTCGTCTTCGTCCTTCCAGCCATGGATGATTAGCGGCTCGGTCAAGGAGCGGTAGAGGGTGAAGCGCGGGTTCAGCGCCTCAAAGGGATTCTGGAACATTAGCTGGGACCGGCTGCGAAAGTCGAGCAGATCGTCGCGTTCGAGATGCGCGAGGTCGGCGCCGTCGAAGAGGATTTCGCCGTCGCTGGCGTCCAGGAGTTTGACCAGCAATTTACCGGTGGTGGATTTGCCGCAGCCGCTCTCGCCCGCCAGGCCCAGGCTCTCGCCGCGCCGCAATGTGAAGGAGATATTGTTGACGGCGTAGACGGTCTGTTCCTTGTCGCCGCGCAGCAGACCGGCCAGGCCGCCGCCGATCTTGAATTGCTTGGAGACATCGCGCATTTCTAACAAGATGTCGCCATCCGCCTCTGCACCCCCATCCCCCGGCCCCTTCCCCCATGAAGGGGGAAGGGGAGCAGCAAAGTCGAGCTCGCGCAGTTCTGTCTCCCCTCCCTCAT
>VXLV01000082.1 GCA_009841405.1 Chloroflexota bacterium
ATCAAAATCTGCGCAGGGTCGGCCGTCGGGAATATGGCTTGGCGGCTTCACGATTCCAGTCCTTGATGTGAAATGTTTTCGCGCGCGGCAGTCTAGCGCAGATTATACAGAAATGAAATAGTTAATGCTATTGTGGCGCATAACGCACATGACAGCGATTGCTGGCTGATAAAGCGACGAGAATAGTTGGCGCGCGCTTGCCATTCGACAGCCTGCTAGCCGCGTGTTAGAGTCTGCTCGTGACACAAGCCTTCACGAGAGCGAACAGGTGAAAATCCGCAACATCCACATCACACCCGTGGCCGTGCCCGACCCGCCGCTGCTGAACGCCGCCGGCTTGCACGCGCCCTATGCGCTGCGTCTCATCATCGAAATCGTCAGCGCGGACGGCATCTCCGGCTGGGGCGAAATCCCGGGGGGCGAAGCGGCTCGCGCCGCGCTGGAAACCGCCGCCGAGCGTCTCATCGGCATGGACCCCTGGCGGCTCAACGCGATTGACGCCGCGCTGGAATCGCTGGCGCGGCCGGACGCGCGCGGCGCGACGCCCTGGGACCAGCGGACCTGGGTGCACGTCCGCAGCGCCATCGAAGTCGCCTGCTACGACTTGGTGGGCAAGTCAGTCGGGCGGCCGGTGGTCGATCTGCTGGGCGGCGCGGTACGTGAGCGCGTGCCCTTCGCCGCTTACCTCTTCTTCAAGCACGCAGGCGCAGGCGGCGAACTCGGCTTCGGCCGGGACGAGGCAGCCAGCGGCTGGGCGGCGGCGCGGCAGCGGGCGGCGCTCGATCCGGCGGGCATCGTGGCGCAGGCGCAGGCCATGATCGCGCGCTACGGATTCCAGTCGATCAAACTCAAGGGCGGCGTCTTCGAACCGCAGGCCGAAGTCAATGCCATCCTGGCGCTGCGCGAGGCCTTCGGGCCCGAGATGCCGCTGCGCCTGGACCCCAACGCCATCTGGCGCGTGGACACCGCCATCGCCGCCGGTCGTCAGTTGGAGGGCGTGCTGGAGTATTACGAAGACCCGGTGCGCGGGCAGGAGAACATGGCAGCCGTGGCGCGCGCGCTGAAGATTCCGCTGGCGACAAATATGTGCACCACCTCCTTTGACGACCTGCCCGGCAGCGTGGCGCAGCAATCCGAGGCGATCATCTTGTCCGATCATCACTTCTGGGGCGGCTTCCGCGCTTCGCTGGATTTGGCGCGCTTCTGCGCTGCATTCGGCCGCGGTCTCTCCATGCATTCGAACAGTCACCTGGGCATTTCGCTGGCGGCGATGGCGCACCTGGCGGCGGCTACGCCCAACTTGACCTACGACTGCGACACGCATTATCCCTGGCAAGACGGCCATGACCTGCTGGCAACGCCGCTGAAGTTCGAGGCGGGCGCGCTGGAGTTGCCCGGCGCGCCCGGCTTGGGCATTGACGTCAACCGCGATAAGCTGGCGCAGATGCACGCGCGCTATCTGGACTGCGGCTTGACCGAGCGCGACGATGAAACCGAAATGCAAAAGGTAGAGCCGGGCTGGCGCTTCCAGTCGACGCGCTGGTGACCGGCTTTAGCGACGTTTGTAGGGGCTACCCATTGGGTCGCCCACGCGAAAGAAGCGGATTGTAGGGGCGACCTATCAGGTCGCCCGAATGGCAAATGATAATGAGGAACGCATGACATTCACCACGCCGCAAATGCTCGACGCGCTCAACAGCGTGATCGGCATCCCGCTGATTCCTTATCAAGGCGCGGCAATCGACTTCGCCGGGCATGCCAAAAACATCGACTACACCATGCGCAACAACAGCCTGAGCGACGGGCGTCCGCGCGTGGTGTCCATAGCCGGGACCAGCCTGATCCACCACGTGTCCTACGCCGATCAGGTCAAACTGCTCGATATCGCCGGGCAGCGCATGGCGGGCGACGGCGTGCTGATGGCGGCGCTGGCGCCCAATCCGCTGCCGGAAGCGGCGACGCTGCTGGCGCGTTTGGCGGCCTTGCCGCGCCCGCCCGATGTCTACCTAATCATGCCCCTGGGCGGGACCTACGGGCCGGCCGGGCTCTACCAGACGCTGATGGCTTTCGCAGAGGAGCAGGCGGCGCGATTCGGCGCGCGCTTCCTGTATTACTATCGGCGTCCGCGCGACCGCGAGATGATCATCCGCCTGCTGCAGGATTCGCCGCATTTCATCGGCGTCAAGATCGGCACGAACGAAGACGACGTGCCGCCATTTGTCGAGGCGCTCAATGTGGACAGCAAGATCGTCATCTGGGGCATCGGCGACCGCTCGACGGCGGCGGCCGAAATGGGCGCGAAGGGGCATACCTCCGGCATCAGCGTCGTCGTCGGGCGCGCCTCGGACGAGATCAACAACGCGCAGCGCCGGCGCGATTATGAAGCGGCGCGGCAGATTGAGAACGAGATCTCGCCCTTGGAAGACATCCGCTTCATGCAAGAGCGGGCTTACAATTACTCGGCGGTTATGGAAGCGATCAACTGCGCTGGCTTCGATGATGTGGTCGGCGGGACCGGCGGGCCCTTCAACCCGCCTGTGCCACGCGAAATCGCGCGCGCGATCCAGCGCATTATGTCGGCGCTGGAGCATTATCATTAGCAGTCAGTGGCTGTTATTGCCGCTCGGGGCAAAGGTTAATGGAGTTTCTGCGTCGCACAAATCATGAACCTTCCGCAGGTCGCGCGCCCAACTGTTCATCAGAGACGCTATAATTGGCGTGGCGCACGCTAGAAGGAGGATATTGAGTGATCTTCAAGGACATTTTACGGGCTGTTGCAGATTTGAACGAAAGGGAGCGCCTACTGCTGCGCCGCTATCTTGAGCCGATCTCCGAAAAGCATAATGTGTTGACGCCAGACGAAAAAATGCAGCAATTGAATGCAGCGCTGGATGCGATGGGCGATGGCTTGAGCCAGGCTCAACTTCATGAAATGACAGCGGCGATGACTGAAGAATACATTGAAGCCTGGGACGAATCCGAATGGATACAGTGACTTACATATTAGACAGTACCGTGATTGCCGATCGCTTTAGGCAGCATCCGCAGGTAATCCAACGACTTACTCATGCGGGTGAGGCAGGACATATCCTGGGCTTATGTGACCCGGTACGGTACGAAGTCCTACGCGGTCTGCTCAAAGTCAATGCCACAAATAAGCTACAATTGTTTCAGGAAAAGATTGCTCCGTTATTCGATTATCTTCCGCTGACCGATGCCGACTGGGAACGCGCCGCTGAACTATGGGCGCAAATGCGGAATCAGGGAAAACAACTTTCCGATGCCGATCTGTTGATCGCTTCCCTTGCCCAGCGCTTGAATGCCGTGATCGTGACGTCTGACGCTGATTTCGCTGCGTTGCCGATCTCGCGCGAAGACTGGCGAGACGTCCAATAGCATTGCCGCCGCCAAGAGTGGTCAAAACACAACGCTTTAATCATTTTGAAAACTGACTTGTACGCGTAGGGTTTCGATTAACTCAAGAGACAGGACGCTCAATGAAAATCACTGATGTGCAAGCCTGCGTCATCGGCCGGCAAGAGCCGGATAGCGGCGGCAGCGTCTGGACCTTTGTGCGTGTTTACACCGACGAAGGCATCGTCGGCACGGGCGAGTGCAATTCAGGCGGGCCGGGCTTCTCCGGCTTCGCCACCAAGCATGCCGTTCTCGCCCTGCGCGACCTGCTGATCGGCGAAGACCCCTTCAATATCAACATGGTCTACGAGAAGCTGCGGCGGGCCGGGCGCTATGGCGGCGCGAGCCAGGCGCCGTTGATCTTCGCGTTGACCGGGATCGACAACGCCCTGCACGATATCGTCGGCAAGGCGCTGGGCGTGCCGGTGTACAAGCTGCTGGGCGGCAAGTTTCGCAGCGACATTCGGCTCTATGCTGACTGCCACTTCGGCGAAGAAGACAGCCCGGCGTCCTTCGGCGACAAAGCGCTGGAGGCGGTCGCCGAGGGTTTCGGCGCGGTCAAGTTCGATGTCGACCACACTGGCCACGGCAAGCTGGACGCCTGGAACTGGACGGTCGGCGCGCGCGAGATGACGCATATCGTCGGTTTGGTCGAAGGCGTGCGCGCCGCGATCGGCTTTGAGATTGACCTCGCCGTAGACTGCCACGGCCACTTCGACTTGCCCTCGGCGATAACCCTGGCGCGGGCCTTGGAGCCGCTGCGCCTGCTCTGGCTGGAGGAGCCGGTGCCGGCGGAAAATGTCGACGCGCTGGCGCAGGTGCGCGCCTCGACGTCCACAGTCATCTGCACCGGCGAGAATCAGTACACGCGCTACGACTTTCTGGAACTGTTCCGCAAATGCGCTTGCGATGTCATCATGCCGGACCTGGCCAAAGCCGGCGGCATCGCCGAGGGCGTACGCATCGCCGACCTGGCGGACGCGCATTACATCCCCATCGCGCCGCATAATGTCTCGTCGCCGCTGGGCATGATGGCCGCCTGCCATGTCATGGCGGCTGTGCCCAACTTCTTGTTCCTCGAGTTTCACGCTCGCTCGATCCCCTGGTGGAGCGACCTTTGCGATGGCGAGAAGCCTTTCGTGCGCGAAGGCGTGATGACCGTGTCAGAAGCGCCCGGCATCGGCGTCGAACTCAACGAGCGCGTCGCCCGCTCGCTGCTCTGGAACGGGGATACGTATTTTGAATAGTGGTGAATGTGGTCGGTTAAACCCTTAAGCCGAATCGTATATCGGGCGATTCACCACAGAGACTTAGAGAACACAGAGATTTCTGGACGCTAATGCTCATCAATCAAGGCTGACTGGCTGGCCGCTGTCGCAGGCGCGCACGACGCCGAATACCAGCTCCATCGTGCGGATGTTGTCCTGGGCGGTCGTGGCAGTTGCACCGTCTCGCGTCACCGCTTCGTAAAATTCCTGCAGCAGATAATCCTGTCCCTCGCGTTCCATTTCCACTAGCGGCACTTCTTCCGGCTCGGCGTGTTCGTTGGCCCGCGCGTCCGCGCCATCGCCAGCGCGCAGAAGGCGCTGGATCGTCACGCGGTCGTCGCGCGCCAGCAGCACGCCGCGCTCGCATTCAAAGCGCCAGTTGGCGTTCCAGCTGGTCTCCAGCGCCTGCGAGCACCAGGAGCCGGTATACGAGACTTGCGCGCCGTTACTGAATTCGATCTCGGCGGACGCGCTGGCGTCGCCCGCGAACCAACTCCAAGGCGGGTTCCAGCTGTGGGCTTGAATCGCGCGCGCGTCTGCCTCGAGAAAGTAGCGCATCAGGTCAAAATGGTGGATGGACATATCGACGATCAGCGGGTGGGCCATCTCTTCGCGGAAGCCTCCGAAGTGCGGTCCCCGGTAGAATTCGACCGCGACCGCCGCGACCGCGCCCAGCTCGCCGCTGTCCAGCACGCGCTTTATCGTCTGCGTAAGCGGCCGATAGCGATAATTCTGCGCCACGCTGCAATCGACGCCGCTGTCGTCGGCCGCCGCCACGATGGCGCGCGCGTCCGCCAATGTGCCTGCCAGCGGCTTTTCCTGCAGCACGGGCAGGCCGGCTTGCAGCGCCATGACCGTCACTTCGCGGTGGAACTGCGGCGGGGTGACATTGATGACGGCATCGGCGTCGACCTGCTCCAGCGCGCGCGGCAGGGAGTCGAATATCAGCGCCTCGTCGAGCTGGAAGGCTTGCGCTTGCGCGCGGGCGATGTCGGGGCTGATCTCGACGAAGCCGGCGAAATCGACCCGGGGCGAACGCTGCACGGCGCTCAGCCAAGCATTGCCCATGCCGCCGATGCCGACCTGGATGACTCGCATTTTATCTACCCCATCCCCGGCCCTTCCCCGAATCATCAGGGAAGGGTGCCTCTACAATGCGAATTGGTACAGAGTTTCCGTACCCGTGTTAAACAGCGCACATACGAGGTTGGCTGCATGTGCATTTTGCGTTAGACGTTGCGCGGGTTTAACGGACGCGCCCGCCGTTGAAGCGCTGGAATATCAGCGACAAGATGATGATCAGGCCGTAAAAGAATTGGGTAAAGAAGCCGGTCAAGCCGGCAGCGATGACGCCGGTCTCGATGAAGGCGACGATTGAGGTGCCGATCATGCCGCCGAAGACGGTGCCGATGCCGCCCCAGGTGGGCGTCCCGCCGACGAATAGCCCCGCCAGCACGGGCAGCAGCAAGCCATCGCCCGTGGTGGGCCACCAGACGAAATTGATCATCACCGAGAAGACGCCGGCCAGGGCGGCGCCGATACCGGTGAAAACGAAGACCAGGATGCGCGTGCGATCGACATCAATGCCCATCTCGGCCGCGCTCTCGGGATTGTCGCCGACGCAATGCACGCGCACGCCGAAGCTGTGCCGGTTATAGAGAAAGACTCCCAGCGCGGTGAAAGCCAGCGCCCACAACATCTGAATAGGAATGCCTTGATTGCCGGCAATGATGATTGTGTCGTCCGCCAACAGGGTGTGAATAAATGTGCCGCGGATTTCTGGGATGGCGATGGAGAAACCCTCGACCAGGATATTGATGAAGCCGCGCAAGAAGAAATTCATGCCGAGCGTCGCCACCAGCGCCGACAAGCCGATGCGCACTACCAGGATGCCGTTGACAAAGCCGAGGGCCGCGCCGACGACCAGCGCGACGACAATGCCGAGCAGCGGCTCGCCGCCTTGATCGACTATCGAGACGAAGGCGTACGAAGACAGCCCAACCACCGATGGAAAAGACAGGTCTATCTCGCCCGCAGTCACCACAAAGACCAGCGGCACCACCAGGAATATCGACACGGGCAGGGCGATCATCACCGAGCGGTAAGTCTTGAATTGGGTGAAGACGTCGGTGTTCGCCATGGTGAAGCCGATGAGCATGACGATTAAGAAGAGCGTCGAAGTCAGCGCGCGGCGATTGTTGCGCAGCCACTTGACCAGGGCGCTGGCGTCTTCGCGCGCGATTTGCTGGACGTCGCCGGAACCGCTTCCGAACATGTACTAGTCTCCTGCCTAGGCGGGCGCAGAATCCGCCGCGTGCGCCATTTCGGCGATTTCCTGCATGTGCCGCATCAGCACTTCGGCCGATTTGATCTCGTGCTTGCCAGCGGTCATGACCACTTGGCCGCGGTCCAGCACGACAAAGCGGTCCGCGACATCATAGACATGATAAATGTTGTGGCCGATGAATATAATCGAGCGGCCGCGCGCGCGGACATTTTCGATGAAGCCGAATACCTTGGCGGTTTCAACCAGCGAGAGGGCCGTGGTCGGCTCGTCCAGCACAATCAGATCGGCATCGAAATAGAGCGCCCGCGCGATGGCCACGCCTTGCCGCTCGCCGCCGGAAAGGGTCGCAACTGGCGAATCGGGATCGAAGACTTTGGAGGTGAAGCCGATTTCGCGCATCAGGCGGTTGGCTTCTTCGTATTGCGTCTTTACTTTGATGACGCCGAAGCGGTTCTTGATCTCCCGTCCCATGAAGATGTTGCGCGTGATGGTCTGCTGGGGCGCCAAGGCGCGGTCCTGGTAGACCGTTTCGATGCCAGCCTCGCGGGACTTGGCCGCGTTCCAATTGCGGACTACGTGGCCGCGCACGATAATCTGCCCGCTGTCGGGCTGATGCACGCCCGAGAGGATCTTGATGAGCGTCGATTTGCCGGCGCCGTTATCGCCGATCAGGCCGACGACTTCGCCCGGCCGCACGCCGAAGCTGATGCCATCCACGGCGTTGACGTTGCCGAAGGACTTGGTGACGTCACGCATTTCAATGATGTAGTCGTTTTTCATATCGCGTAAACTCGTGCAAATATCGACCGTAGGGGCGACCGACCCGGTCGCCCGCAATTCGCGAGGAATATTGGCGGGCGAGCCAATGGCTCGCCCCTACGGACAATTGCGCGGCGGACGATAACCCGCGGTCGCGGGGGGCTTGGCCGGCTCGGTGGGGGGGACATCGATGCAGCCCGCGCCGGGGTCGGCGTTCAGCGGCGCCAGGCCGAACTTGGCGGTCTGGCAGATGCTGAGCACGGGCAGGTAGCCCTGCAGGAAGGGCTGCTGATCGGCGGTCAAGTGGATCCAGTCATCGGCGAAGCCCTGCATGATGAACTCGTTGGTGTCGAAGCCGATGGCTTTGACCTGTCCCGCTTCCAGGCCAGCTGCTTCAAAGTAGGTCTGGGTGTTGCCGAGCGTTTGCCCGCCGGAGAATACGACCATCTTCACGTCCGGGTTGTCGGTGATCGCGGCGACCATAGACGGGATGCCCAGGTTGGGGTCGGCGGCCCAGGTCGGACCCGAGTCGACATGGATGATTTCCATGCCCGCGTCTTCAAGCGCTTCCCAGGTGCCGAGCTCGCGCAGGGCGCGTTCGCGTTGGGCCAGGTTGGCCAGGACGATGGCTTTGTCACCCTCGCCGAAACCGAATTGGCGCAAGGCTTCTTCGCCCAGGGCGCGGCCCTGCGAGTGCAGTTGCGCGCCGACATAGCCGCCGCCATAGCGCGCGCGCACCTGATCGACATCGACATTCTGGTACATCATGATGATGCCGGCGTCAGCGGCTTCCGCGGCCAGCGGCATGATGGCTTCGTTGCCCGGGTGGCCCATCATGGCGATGCCGTCGGGCGCCTGGGCCACGGCTTCACGCAGTTGCTGGGTCATCAGCTCGCTGTCCCAGCCGGAGAATACATATTCGACATTCGCGCCCAGGTCGCGCTCGGCCGCCAGCGCGCCGCGATAGACGATGCCGGCGAAGGCGTCGCCTTCGGTGCCTCCGGCGAAGAAGCGAATCGTCACGCCTTCGCACCAGTGCGCTCGGTCCAATTCGTCCTGCGCCAGGGCCGGCGCCGCCAGCATGAGCACAAATGCGAGAATCAAAACAAGACTAATCAGGCTGCGTTTACGATACATTTTGGCCTCCACTCCGTTTGAGCTTGTCAGATAGCGTCAGTATCCCCCGGCAGCATCCGCAAGCTTGCGACGGCGTGACGGCCGCGCCTGGAGAATTGACCCCGCGCAGTCTAGCAAATTCTGCTGAATCTGCCAACACTTCCCCCGAAATTGGCGAAGCGCGCCGCCTGCGCTACAATTGGCGAATCTGAACCGTTCGACTACAATGTCGCAACGGCATTTTGCCCGCTTGTCGAGTCCGCACAATTTTCTGAACGGAGGAAAACATGTTCAAACGTACGCTATTTCTTATCCTGGTGGCGAGCCTCGCGCTTGTCACGTCGTCGCTCGTCATGGCGCAAGACGACATCTTGCTTTACGGCGGCAACCAGGACATCGACAATATCGACCCGGCGACCGGCGAGAATTACTCGATCAACGCCGCGCTGCGCAGCCTTTACGACGCGCTATACATTTATCGCGGCAGCGACACGATTCCACATCTGGTCGAAAGCCACGAAGTCAACGATGACGCCACAGTCTGGACCTTCACGCTGCATGACAACGCTGTCTTCCACGACGGCAGCCCGGTAACCGCCGATGCGGTCGTCTACAGCTTTAATCGGGCGATGGCGATTTCCGGTCCGCCGACCTGGCGCTGGGAAACGATCACCGATGAAAATTCGGCGCAGGCGCTGGACGATCACACGGTGCAATTCACACTGACCCAACCCTACGCGCCCTTCATCGGCACGTTGCCGCAGCTCTTCGTGGTCAACCCGGCCATCGTCGAAGCCAACTTGGGCGACGACATGGGCCAGACCTTCCTGAAAGAGAACGCGGCGGGGTCCGGCCCCTTCACGCAAGGACGCTGGGAAATCGGCAATATCTATGAGTTCATCGCCGTGGACGATTACTGGGCCGGCTGGACCGGCGACGACCACCTGGACGGCTTCTTCTGGATCATCCAGCGCGACGCCGCTACCCAGCTGAATTCGCTGTTGGCGGGCGAGACCCACATCGCCGATACCGTCGCCGCCAGCGATAAGGAAAAGATTATCGATTCCCCGGACCACGTCTGGGAAGAGCATGGCGGCTTCTTCACGAATACGCTGAAGATGAACAACCAGGGCGAATACACCAGCGACATCCACTTGCGCATGGCGGTCGCCCATGCGATGAACTACGAAGCGATGGTTGACGCGCAGGACGTCAAGATCACCATATTGCCGGGACCGACGCCGGCCAACTTTGTGGGTTATGTCGAAGGCTTGGCCTATCCCAAGTTTGACTTGGATGCGGCCCGCGCCCATCTGGCGCAGTCGGCCTGGCCCGAGGGCGGCATCACGCTCGACTATGTCTACGTGACCGAGTTCCCACGCGAAGAAATTCCGGGGCTGATCTTGCTGGAAGGCTTGGCGGAGATCGGCATCGAGCTCAACATGATACCCATGCTCTGGCCTGATATGGTCGCCAGCTGCGCTACGCCGGAGACCGGTCCGGACATCATCAACATCTACACGCTGCCGCCCTTCCTGGATCCGGACGCGCATCTCTACAACCAGTACCACTCCGACCAGTGGGGCAGCTTCAATTCCTGCAGTTTCTATCAGAATGAGCGCGTGAACGAGCTGCTGGATCAGGCCCGCACCATCGGCGATGCCGAGACGCGGCAAGCGATGTACACCGAGGCGCAGGAACTCATCTCCGCCGAGCAGCCCTCGGTCTGGATGTATACGGAGGACAGCAGTTTCGCGCTGAATACCTGCGTCAAGGGTTTCGTCTACTCGCCGATGTATCCGTTGACCGCTCTGTTCCAGGATCTGTGGATGGAGGGCTGTTAGCCCCCCACCCCCCAACCCCCCCACCACC
>VXLV01000041.1 GCA_009841405.1 Chloroflexota bacterium
GAAGGGGAGCCAAAGTCCCTCCCTCTTTATGGGGGAGGGATTTAGGGTGGGGGCAATGGTGGATTACATATCGGCCAGTTTGAGATCGCGGAAGGTCATCCAGCCGTCTTTGCGCGGCGTGAAATCGAACTCGGCTGTATTTAGCGCGAATACATCCGTGATCTCAAAGAGCGTGATGGTCTGGGTGAGGTCGATGTAGTATTCCCACCACTGTTCCCAGAGCGCCAGGCGCTCGTCCAGCGGGATGGTCACTTGAATCGCCTCGGCGATGGCGTCCCAGTCTTCGTCGCAGATGCTGTAGGCTACCGCCGTCCAGTCGCAGTTGTAGAAGAGCGGCAGCAGCGCGGGGCCACAGCCGAGGGCGGCCAGCATCAGCTCGCGGTTATTGCCGCTGCGTTGGACTTCCACGGCGAAAGCGGAGGCGTCGCGCACGGTCAGGTCGACGGTGAAGCCGACGTCTTCGAGCAGGGCGGCGGCGACTTCAGCGACTTCTTTGGCGCTGCCGCCGCGGCCTACGACCGGCGTATCGAGGTAGAGGGTGGGCCCTTCACCATCGGCGTAGCCGGCTGCCGCCAGGTATTCCTTGGCCAGATCGGGGTTGTACCATTCGGAAATGACATCGGCGTCAGCGTATTTGTCTGCCATGCCTTCCGGATAGTAGGAGCAGACGCGCGCCAGGCGGGCGCTGGCCGAGCCATGAACTTCCGCCAGCAGGTGCCGGTCAAGCGCATGGGTGATGGCTTTGCGCACGTTGATATCCAGCGTGGCCGGCTCATAGTCCGGGAAGGTCTCCGGGAAGGCGCCGCTCTCGGTATCTACGCGAGCGTAGTAGTGGTACATCCGGTTGCCGCTCTCGGTGAGCAGGGTGAGGCCGTCAGTGGCTTCGATCGTGGGGCGGTCGGGCGCGGGCACACCCTTGATCATGTCGACCTGGCCGGCGAGCAGCGCGGCGACCTGCGCCGACGGCTCGGGGATGACCTGGTAGATCACGCGGTCAACCGCGGGGCGGCCGCTGTGATAGTCGTCCCAAGCCTCGAAGACGTAGCGGTCATTCTCGCTGAGTTCCGCCAATACGTATGGACCGGAACCGACGGGGTTGCGGTTGAACTCTTCCTGGCCAACTTCTTCAAAGTAAGCGGGCGGCAGCAGCTCGCAGCCGTTGTAGCTGACGTCATTCTCGAAGTAGGCGTGGGGAGCGTTGCTGATGATATCGACCGTGAGGTCATCGACGACGACGACTTCCTTGACGAAAGCCCACTGCTGATAAAGCGGGATGTCGCCGATGGGGTGGCGTACGCGGTCGATATTCCATTTGACGGCTTCGGCGTCAACCGGCTCGCCGTTATGGAAGGTCGCGCCTTCGCGCAGGTGGAAGCGCCAGGTGGTGGGGTCGACATTTTCCCAGCTGTGGGCGGCCTGCGGGACGTAGCCGCTGCCGTCAGCGGCGCGCCAGATCAGGCAGTCGTAATACAGGTTGAGCAAATGGTGGGTGGAGCCGTACCAGTGGGAATGGGCGTCCATGGGGCGGATGGGCCCGCTGTGGGCATAAACAAACTCGGTCATGGCGTCCTGCGCGGTCGCCGGGACAATAGCCATTGAGCCGATGAGCAAGACCAGGCTTGCGATGAGTAAAAGTCGTGCGATTTTCATTCTTACTCTCCTTGTGATGGGTTTGTGCCGAATCTATTCGAAATACGATGTTGATGCATTGGCGATAGTCACCTCCTTCTGCGGTAGTAGATTATCGTTTTTTGACAAGTTTTCAACACGCTGCCGCAAAATGCGCCAGTTTGTCTTCATCAATCGCAACGCCCAGGCCCGGTCCGGAGGGCGGTTTAAGTATTTGGCCGTCCGGCTCATAAGGCTCGGCGAGGATGGAATCGGTCATATCCGAGAAGCCCGCGGGCCATTTTGCGATCGGCGTAGCAGCGGCCAGGTGGGCGGCGGCGGCGGCGATGATATCGAAATAGGGCGCCACTGAGATTTCCAGACCCGCGGCTTCGGCGATGGCCGACATGCGTTGACAAGGCAGCAAGCCGCCATAGCGATGAATCTTGTAATGCAAGACATGGGCTGCTCTTTCCTTCGCGATCTCATATACGCTGCGGGGACCGCCGCCGGTCGATTCGTCCGCTTGCAAGGGCGTCACGAGGCGCGTTGCCAAATGCGCCATCTCGTCGAGGTAACGCACGGGCTGCTCGAACAGGGCGACGCCGCCTATCCGCTCCAAAGATGTCAGCGCTTTCACCGCATCGCCGAGAGTATACCCGGTATTGCCGTCAAGCTGAAACTGAATCTCGTCACCGACCAGGTCGCGCAGTTGACGATACCAGGCGATGTCCTCGGCGACGGTGAAGCCGATCTTGGTCTTGTACCAAGTCCAGCCGTCTTCGGCGCTCATTTCTTCAATGCGCGCCGCCATCGCGGACGGCTCCTGGCGTTCGACGAAGCCGTGGCAGACGGCGCCGGGCATACAGGCGCCGCCGAGCAGCTCATAGACCGGCAGGCCAAGCGCCTTGCCTTTTATGTCCCAGAAAGCGAAGTCGAGCGCGGTTCTGGCGTTGACTGCGGCGCGGTGCGCGCTGTGCATGCGCTGATGCAGGCTTTCAATATTGAAGGGGTCTTGCCCCATGACGGCCGGCGCCAGGCGATCGTCGATATGGTGTTTGATTGTGTCGACGGTGTCGCCGCCCCAGGCGCCGGGCGAAACGGTTTGCCCGATGCCGGTGATACCCTCGTCGGTACGCACTTGCACGACCACTGTATTGGTGGTGGAGGAGACGCCATAAGCCGTCGCCAGGTCACGGCTGCGCGCGATGTTGACGATGGTGGAATCAATGGCGGTGATTTTCATTTCGCTTACCCTACGCGGATTGTTTTGAAACGGGCGACCCGGTGGGTAGCCCCTACAGATTACGCGATTGGCGGGCGACCCATCGGGTCGCCCCTACGTCCACGTTTTTCGCGGGCGTTACTTGATCAAGGCAACGCGAATTCTTGCTCAGGCACGGTCAAGCGGACGAGCTCGCCGACATCGTCCAGGCGCTCAAGCCGCGCCACGGTATCCAGCAGGCGCGCGATCTGCTCGGCGGGCAGCAGGTCGCCGACGAGATAGCGGAATTTCTCTTCGAACTCGGCATCGCTGAGCATGTTTTCGGGTTCGCCTTTGGCGTATTCCACGCGTCCGCGGTAGAGCGCGCCGTCATGGGTGATGATGCGGACTTCGCAGCCGTTCTTCAGCGGATGCCCGGCTTGAATGTCTTCGTCCAGGCCGACCTTGACAAGCTGCCGCAGGCGTCGCGCTTCGGGCGCGTCGAAGGTCTCGATGTCTTCGCGGAACCAGTTGCCTCGCGTCAGGATGACGGAGGCGGTCACCGGCAAGCTGAAGCCGGCCTGGCCCACCGTTTGCGGCGAATAGTTGACGCGGAAGTCGGGCGTGATGGCTTCGAGGTACGCGTCGATTTCGATGGACGCGATGGCGTGCAAGTCGGGCCGCCCGCCTTCGAGCAGCGCTTGCGTGGCATCGACGCAGGAGTGGACGTGGCGGCAGCCGGCGTGCGGTTTAAAGCCGGTGCGCGCCAGGGCGTCGCTGTCCAGCGCCGCGAGATCGGCCGCGTCGCGCCCGGGACCAAAAGCGTGGAAATAGCCGTAAGGACCGTCGAGCGCGCCGGGCGGGCCGCGGAAGCCGAAGTCGGCCATTTTGGCGGCCAGGATGCCATTGCGCGCGCCGTAGCCCGCCAGCAAGTCTTTGGTATCGCAAGCGCCGGCATCATAGACGTACTGCTCGGTGCCACAAGCCATGTCCATGGAGAGGGCCAGGGCGTGGGCGGTTTTCTCGGCGTTGAGACCGAGGGCTTTGGCGGCGGTGACGCTGCTGGCCAGGGTGCCGGCCTGTCCTTTGTGATCCATGCCGCGCTCACGCTGCCAGGCGTCGACCGTGCCGTGCGCGAGCGCCATAACATCGTAGCCGACCGCCAGCGCCGTGATCATTTGACGGCCGCTGAGCCGCCGCTGCTCGCCCAGGGCCAGGGCCGCGGGAACCAATTGCGAGGCGACATGGCCGGCGATGCGGTGCGAATCGTCCATGCCGAGGAACTTGCCCATCACCGCGTTGGCGAAGGCGGCGCCGTCGACCGTGCTGCGGCGGCCGTCGCCGACGATTGTGGCGTTATCGCCCGGCTGCATGACCGCCGCGTAGTCGGCTGCGAGTTGGCCCAGCTCGGTCTGGTAGCCGCCTAGCATCGTGCCGATAAAGTCGAGCGTGACCTGGCGGGCGCGGGTGATGGTTAGCGCGGACAGATCATCGTAGCGGCGGTTGGCGGCGTATTCGCCGATGACTGAGACGGCGGTTTGGTTTTTCATGGTTGTTCTCCTTCTTGGGCGACTCACCGAGTCGCCCCTACGGCTTGCGTTCCGGCGGGCGACCTGATAGGTAGCCCCTACGACCCGGCGCGTTTGCGGGCCAGCCAAGGCTCGCCCCTACAGATGCCGCGTGTGTTCTGGCATTGGCGTTCCTAGCCCTCCAGTTGCATGTAGTAGCGGTCGGCGTGATGAGGCGAGAGGCGGAAGGCGCCTTCGGGCGTGACCAGGAAGTTATCCGAGATCAGGAAGCCGCGGTCGTTCTCCAATACGGTGCCGGGGTGGTACGAAAGGACCATATTCGGCTGCAGCACGAAATCGGGCGCGCCAAGAGAATTGGGGCCGTCGCTGCCGTCGAGGCCGGTGCTGTGGCAATCGGGCGTGTGCTTGCCCGCGACCGGGAAGCCGCGATCACGCAGGGCTTTGTCGTTGGCGTCGGAGATATCGCGGAAGGTATTGCCGGCTTTGGCGACGGCCGAACTGGCTTCCACCGCCGCCAGGTAGCCGTCCAGCAGCGCCTGCGCGTCATCGGGCAGTGGATCGAAGGAGAAGACGGTCGTCATCTCCAGCCAGTAGCCGTAGGGTGATTCGTAGACAATCTCGAAGTTGATGATATCGTCTTGCGCCATGCACAGGTCTTTGGAGGTCGGCACGGTATAGGGCGTGCCATCGAGCGAGAGTTTGGTGCGTCCCCAGAAAGCGCCGAAGGACTTGATATAGCCTTCGACTGCTGCGCAGACATCCCAGTAGCGGACGCCGACGCCGGCCATATCGCGGAACACGTCCATGGCGGCGTCAAGGATCGCGCCGTTCTGCTGGATCGCTTCGAGCTCGAAGGGCGATTTGATCTGGCGGATGCTGTTGAAGGCGTCGGTGACTTCAACCATTTCGTAGCCGGCCAGGGCTTCGACAAAGGCATTGTAAGTGCCCAGCCCCATAAGCTTGCTCATGTTGACCATGCCGATGCGCTTGCTGCCGGTGGCGTAGCCCTTGGCGGTATCGGCGGTGGCTTGCACGATGTCTTCGTAAGGCGAAAGCACGCGCTCGGGCAGGGTGGTGGTTTCGTTGCGGCTCCATACCGCCTGATAAGAACTCCAGACTTGCAGCCAGGGGTAGGGGTCGTCGGCGCCCAGGATGGCGAATGCGCCGCCGCCCCAGAGATGGGCATGGGTGATATAGCGTATGGCGCCGAGGCCGCCGGGCGCGGCTTGCCCGGTGATGATCAGGGCGTCCAGGTCCTGTTCTTTCATCATGGCTTGCAGGCGCTTCACGCGCCGGGCGGTGTCACGTTTGAGGGCATCGTGGGTTAACATCAAGGTCTCCTTTTTACAATTCGTATCGGTAAGGTTGGTTGAACTGAAATTCTGTGCCGACGCCCTTTTGCAGCGCCTTTTGATAGAGACGGCTGGCCACGGCGACGTCTTCGACGCCGGTTCCCCCTGAGAGGAAGAGCGTCCACCGAGTATCGGGTTCGCGCCCGGCAACTTTGCCCGCGGCCAGCGCGCCCAGATCGCCGACGACATGCGACTTGTCGATAACGCCGGCTTCCAGCGGCAGGATGATCTCGCCTTCTTCGGCCCAGCCCTGCGCCATTTCGTCGACGAAGACGCGGCTGCTGACGACCGTGCGCTGGTCGATCTCACGCACCCAGGGATAATGCGCGCCCATGGCGTTGATATGCAAGGGTCTATCCGGCAGGTCAGCGCCGTCGAAAACGGGCGTTGGTGAGATGGTAATCGTGGTGACGATGTCCGCGTCGCGGAGGGCTGCGGCCGGCGAACTGGCCGGTATCACGTCGACGCCGAGCTCGGAAGACATGCGCTCGCAGAAGGCGCGCCGCTTCTGTTCGTCTCGGCTGTAGGCTTGAACGCGCTCAATCGTGGCGACTTTGGTCAAGGCGTAGAGCTGGGAGCGGGCATGGCGGCCCGTGCCAAAGAGGGCCAGGGTCGCGCTGTCGGGCGGGGCCAGATAGCGCGCCGCCAATGCCCCGACAGCGGCGGTCTTCAGCCAGTCGAAATAGAGCACTTCCATCACGGCCGCGAGCGCGCCGCTATCGGTATCGAAGAGAAACATGAATGTTTCCAGGCCTTGCGGCAGGCCGGCGGTGTAGGCGTTCAGGCCAGCGCCGCCCAACCCGGGCAGCAGCGCGCCTTTGAATTTGAATGATGCTCTGCTGCCGGGGCGCAAGTGGCCGCCACGGTGATCGTCCTGCTTTTCGCCCGGGATCCACAGGTTCTCACGCGGGAAGGCGGCGCCATCGCCCGCGCCGATTTCGCGGTAGCCGTCCTCCACGGCGTCGATGTACTCGCCGATGTCCATCAGCCCGCGCAGTTCATGATTGCGTATGAAGAGAACCATGCTGATTTACAACTCGAACTCGTAGGGTTGATTGAAGTGGAACTCCGTGCCGACGCCGCGCTGCCGGGCGCGCAGGTACAAGCGCCGGGCGACGGCGATGTCATCTATGCCAGTGCCGCCGGAGAGGAAAAGCGTCCATCTTGTATCGGCTTGTCGCCCGGCGACCTTGCCCGCGGCCAGATCGCCCAGGTCGCCGACGACATGGTCTTTGTCGATAAGGCCTTCGCGCATCGGGATGACAAGCTCGCCGTTCTCGCTGACGCCCTGTTGCTTGACATCGACGAAGACGCGGCTGTTTAGCACGGTCTGCGAGTCGATCTCCCGCGCCCAGGGATAGTGGGCGCCAAGCCCGTTGATGTGCAGGGGCTTGTCGGGCAGGTCGGCGGCGGAGAAAACGGGCGCTGGCGAGGTGGTGATTGCGGTGACGATATCGGCGTCGCGGAGGGCGTCGGCGGGCGAGCTGGCCGGGATGACGTCGATTTCGAGCTCGGCGGACATGCGGTCGCAGAATGCGCGACGATTCATCTCGTCGCGGCTGTAGACTTGCGCGCGCTGAATCTTCGCTGCCTGAGTGACGCCATAGAGCTGCGAGCGGGCGTGGCGGCCGGCGCCGAACAGCGCCAGCACTCTACTGGCCGGCGGCGCCAGATGACGGGTCGCCAAGGCCGAGACGGCCGTGGTTTTGAGCCAGCTGAGGTACATCACTTCCAGGATTGCGGCGAGCGCGCCGCTGTCCGTGTCGAAGAGGAACATGAAGGTCTCGAGCCCGCTAGGCAAGCCGGCTGTGTAGGCGTTGACGCCGGCGCCGCCAAGCCCCGGTAGCAAGCCGGCTTTGAATTTGAAGGAGGCTTTGCTGCCAGCGGGGAGATGTCCGCCGCCGTAGCTGTGGCGACTGTCGCCTTTGATCCAGAGATTCTGCCGTGGGCAGGCGGCGCCGGCCCCGCTGCCGTACTCGCGGTAGCCGTCCTCGACGGCGTCGATGTATTCGCCCAGGTTCATCAGCCCGCGGATCTCGTGATTGTGCAAGAGCAAAACCATAACCGGCGACTCCTACAAGTCCAGCAAGGGCGAGCGCGCGACCAGCATGGCGATGCAGGTCAGTGTCACGCAGCAGCCGGCGGCGGCCAGCGCGACGGCGATACCATGATATTCGGCGACCGAGCCGGCGACAAGCGTGGTGAAGGGGATCAAGCCCCAGACCATGCCCCACAGGCTCATCATGCGGCCGCGGAGTTCGTCCGGCAACTGCGTCAAGAGCAGCGCGTTGATCAGCGTCAGAAAGATGCCGGAAAAGACGCCGATGACAAAGATAGTCGCCCATGCGACAAGCGGGTTGGTCAGGAAGGAGAAGACGACCATGAAGCCGCCGAACAACATCGAGCAAATCAGAATGGCCAGGCCCTTGGGGTAGACATCGCCGACCAGGGCAACGGCAAAGCCGGATAGCGCCGAGCCGAGGCTGGCGCTGCCGACGAGCAAGCCCAGCAGCGCCGGCCCTTCGCGCAGGACTTGTTCGACGAAGATGGGCATCAGCTTTTGGTAGGGCATGCCGATGGGCACGAAAACCAGCGCCAACAGGGTCAGCGCGAAGAGGGCGCGGTCTTTGCGCAGGAAGGCGATCACATCGCCGTAGCCGCTGAGGATATTGCCCCGGGATTGGCGCTTGCGTTTGGGTGGCGGCAGGAAATGGGTCGCCTTGAAATAGATGAAAGCGCCGATCCCGAAGAGGGCCGTCTGCACGGTCAGCGCCGCGGCGATATCAGCGAGGTCGAGCAGGGTGCCGGCCAGCACCGGGCCGAAGAAGCCCATCAGGCGCGTGCCGGAATAGCTGAGCGTGGTGGCGTTAAAAACCATGTCCTGCGGCACGAGGTTGGGCAGCAGCGCCATGCGCGCCGGCGCGTAAAAGGCGAAGGTCGCGCCCAAAACGAAGGACGTAAAGAGGATCTGAGGCGCGGAGGTTGCGCCGCCCGCGGCTGCCAGCGCCAAACCCGCCGATGCCAGGACCGCCATCCAGAGCGCCGCTTGCACGATCCACTGCCGCTTCAAGCGGTCCGCCAGCGGGCCTGACAGGGGCGTGGCCAGAAGCAGGGGCAGCCCGTAGGCGGTGGCGACCAGTCCGACTTGCAGGGGCGAGCCCGTCACCTCAAGCATGTGCCAGCCCAGGGCCACCGCTTGCAGCAGGTAGGTGATATGCACGAGCACGTTCGCCGCCCAGTACCAGCGATAGACGGGCACGCGGAAGCTGCTGCGGTTAATGGCGGGCAAGAGTGTCAAGGTCGTGTCTCGGTCATCCGGTCGCAGGATTTCATCAAAACCCATTCGACAAGACGACAGACGCGACGAGGATGCTGATGAATATGCAGAATATGTTGCAAAGTACTTTACCGGTGAGCGGTCATTTTGGCAAGAAATCCGCGAGTGGCGGATTTCGCGGATGTCCTACGTTTGGCGGATGCAAAACAGGATATTAAACACAGAGATCACAGAGATCACAGAGAAAAGGAGGCGCGCCAGCCTGTGCCGAAGCGGTCTTCGATAAATCTTTGGCGGCGCTGGCTGGCGCGGACTTGCCGGTCGAGCGCGGCCGGGTCCCAGTCCGATAGCAGGCGCGCCTCCATGTCCGCCACGACGTCCTGATGCTCGGCGCTGGACGCGAGGTCTTGAAACTCGCCCGGGTCGGCTTCCAGGTCGTAGAGTTCGACTGGCTCGCCCCAACTGTAGTTGAGCTTGTAGCGGCCGCGGCGCAGCATGGCCATGGGGCGGTCGCTGCCATGCGCCAGGTATTCGCAGAAGGCTTCATCCTTCCAGTCGCTTTCGCGCCCGGTCTGCAGCGGCAGCAGGCTGTCGCCGTCCAGGGGCAGGTCGCAGTCGTCGCCGGCAATGTCGCAGATCGTGGCGGCGACGTCAACCAACGAGACGACTTCGGCGAAGCGTTGCCCGCCGGCGATGCGCCCGGGCCAGGCAACTTGCAGCGGCACGCGCGACGACGCCTCGTAGAAATTGGACTTGCGCCACATGCCGTGCTCGCCGTTCATATCGCCATGGTCGCTGATGTGAATGATGACGGTGTTTTCGTATTGCCCGGTTTCGACCAAGACATCGAGCAGCTCGCCGATTTTCTCGTCGAGATAGCTGATCAGGGCGTAATAGCCGGCGCGCGCCCGCCGCACGACATCATCCGGGAATTGCGGGAAGCCGAACATGGTCCGCAGGCGCTGCGCCATCGGGTGCAGCTGGTCCAGGTGACCGGCGGGGATTTCCGGCAAGTCCATTTCGGCGGGCGGGTACATGTCCCAAAAACGCTGGGGCGCGACGAGCGGAAAGTGCGGCGCGATGAAGGAGACGTTCAGCGCCCAGGGCTTGGCCTGGCGCTCGGGATCGCGCAGGTATGCAAGCGCGCGTTGCTGCGCCAAATCGTCGACGTCCAGCTCTTCGGTGGCGCCGGGGCCGGCGGCGTAGACCTCTTGCCAGGGCTGCGCGGCCGGCGTGATGCCGTCATCCCATGTATGTATCGCGTGATACCATTCGGCGTGCAAGTCGCGCGCCAGTTGGCGCTGGAAGCCGTGCAGCTGATCGGGCCCGCCGAAGTGCTGCTTGCCGGAGAGGGCGACGTCGTATCCTTGCGCGCGCAGGCGATGCGCCCAGGTCACTTCATCGGAAGGGAGGGGCGCGACATTGTCCCAGGCGCCGATGTGGTGGACGAGGCGGCCGGTCATGAAGGACATGCGCGAGGGCATGCACAAGGGCGAATTGCAGTAGGCGGCGTCGAATGTGGCGCCGGCCGCGGCCAGGCGCTCCATGTTCGGCGTCTGCACGATGGGGTGGCCGTAGACGCTGCTGTACATGGGCGCGTGTTCATCGGACATGATGATGAGGATGTTTGGTTTGGGCATGGCGCGGTCTTTCAGTCGGACGCCTCGATTATAGCCGACTTACCCCACCCCCTGGCGCTTGTACCCAAGTGAGGGTCCCGA
>VXLV01000027.1 GCA_009841405.1 Chloroflexota bacterium
ACACCCCCAGGGCCGGGGGATGGGGGTGATGACATGACCCGCGGCAGCGTATTCGCCTCCGAGTCGCGCTATCTGACCGACGAGGCCACCGGCGCGCGCATCCGGCGGGTGACCGCTCACCCGTCGATTCATCATCATCCCTTCTTCTTTGTGCCGGCTTACGATGGCGCCATGGCGCGGCTGATCTTCGTCTCGCATCGCAGCGGACGCCCCGAGATCTACGCCGAAGACCGCGACAGCGGAAAGTTGGTGCAGTTGACCGAGCGCGAAGGCCTGGCCGAGTACTCAATCTATCCTTCGCATGACGGGCGCTACGTCTACTATACGGCCGGCGCCGGCGGCTTCCGCGTCGATACCGAGACGCAGCGCGAAGAGCAACTGGTGGATTTGGGCGCGCTGGGCGATATCCGGCTGCGCGAGCGCGGCATGGTGGCCGATGCCATGGGCACGACCGCGCTGAGCTTTGACGATCGCTATTGGGCGCTGCGCTTCAGCATCGGCGGGCGCGCGCATCTGGCCGTCATCGACGAGGGCAGCGGCGACTGCGACATCATCTTGCAGCGCGATACCATCGCGCATCTGATGTTCTGCCCCGATGACAACAACCTGCTCTATTACGCCGGCCCGCTGAAAGACCGGGTCTGGGTCATCAGGCGCGATGGCAGCGAGAACCGGCGGCTGTATCAGCGCGCGCCCGGCGAGTGGATCACGCACGAGGTCTGGCTGCCCGGCCGGCGCGAATTGGCTTTCGTAGACTGGCCCAGGGGCATCCGCGCCGTCCACGTCGACACGGGCGCGGAAAGGCGCGTGACTTCCTTCAACGCCTGGCACGCCATCTGCAATCGCGCGGGCACGCTGATGGTGGCTGATACCAACTTCCCCGATATCGGCATTCAGTTATTCAACCCGCTGGATGGCGGCGGCGAGCCGGTGACGCTCTGCTACCCGGGCGCCAGCAATCAGGGCGCGCATTGGGGCGGGCCCTTCCCCTACGAAGACGGGCCCATCAAAGTCAACGCGCCGCAGCATACGCACCCGCATCCCTCGTTTTCGCCCGATAGCCGGCGCGTCGTATTCACCAGCGACCGCAGCGGCATGGCGCAAGTTTACGAAGCTGAAATACCCGAAGAACTTCTGGAAAGGCTGAAAAATGGCATTAGCTGATCCCCTGCGCGTGGCGCTCATCGGCACGGGCAACCGCTCCAAGACCACTTATCGACCGCTTTTTGAGGCGCTCAAACCCTGGGTGGAGATCGTGGCGGTCTGCGACCCGGTGCGCGAATCGGCTGATGAATTTGCCGAGTCCATCGGCGCGACCGCCTTCTACGACCTGAACGCGCTGATCGCGGCGCGGCCCATGGAAGCGGCTTTCGTTGTCAGCCCGATCCCATCGCATCATTCGATCTGCTGCACGTTGCTGGCGCAGGGCGTCCACGTCAATGTGGAGACCAGCATGTGCACGCTGCTGCTGCAAGGTGAGGAGATGGTGGCGGCCGCGCGCGACAGCGGGGCGATTCTGCGCATTGCCGAGAATTTCTTCCGCTTCCCCTTCGACCGCATGATGAAGCTGATCGCCGCCGACGGCTTCATCGGCCCGGTCAAGCGCCTGACTTGCTGGCACGACCACACCGGCTACCACAACAATTCGCGCTGGATCCATTTCTTCGACGCGCACCCGACAGCCGTGCAAGCCATTTCGCATACGATGCCTACCGAGGGGCACTATCAACTGGCGCACCGCTATCACGAGTCGGAGAAATATCGGGCGCATTTCTTCTGGTTCCCGGACGACGCCCTGGTCATCGACCACGCCGGCAATATCAAGAGCATGCTCGGGCGTTATCCGCGGCCCGGTTATACCGAGCTGGCGGGCGCGCGCGGCGCCATCGTGCAGCAGGCCGCGGCCGGCTGGCACGGCGTTGGCGAAGTGCGCTATTGCACCGACGAGGCGCTGCTGCAGGGCGGGGGCCGCCACGACTTGAGCTACCCCATCGTGCATGTCGGCGACGGGCGCGACTGGCTGAGCTCACATGTCGATCTGCCGACCGGACGCATCGAATACCGCAATCCCCACCGGCTGGGCGCAAACGCCTATCACCGCCGCAACTATTACAGCGCCGCCGTCATCAGCCATATCGTCGACTTCGCCGAGACCGTGCGCGGGCAGCGCCAGTCCGAATATACGGACGAAGACGCGCTGATGGCGATGATGATGGAGGTGGCAACGCGCGAGTCGGCGCTGCAAGACGGACGCCGGCTGAGCCTGCCGCTCGAAGGCGAGTTGGAATCGGAAGCGCGACTGCGCGCCGAAGAGAAGGCGAAATATGGCGTCGACCCGCTCGATATCGAGGGCATGCTGGCGATTAGCTATCCGCGGCCCTAGTCGCCGACACAAGCAATATGTTGGTAGGGGCGATCCATTGGGTCGCCCGCTGTTCCGGGCCAGTTTTCGGGCGACCTAATAGGTCGCCCCTACGCCTCGTGATGTGAATTCGACTCGCCGCTGTTATGCGGTATCATCTAGCGTCAGACGCGACTACGAATCGGGGGCAAGTGACGATGTCCAGTAGCGAATCCAGTGAGAGACGAGAAGCGAGCGGCGCGCAAACCATCAGCAGCCAGGCCGCCGAGCCAATCGCCATCGCGCAGGGCGCGGGCATCATGCCGGGCGGCTACGCGATTTCACTGGCGGCCAAAGGCGGCAGCGACACGCTGCTGCGCAACCCGGGCGCGGAGCGCGTCCAGCGTATGCGCGGCTTTGAAGACCAGTACGTCGACATCATCGACTACATCGTGCGCATCACGCACCGCATCTGGGAAGAGAAGGACATCGGCTATATCTACGACACCTACCGCCACAACTGCCATGTCTACGACGACTTCGGCTTGCAATACGGCAGCGGAAAGATCGTGGCCGACACGGCGCATACGATCAACGCCTTCCCGGATATTCGCCTTTTCGCCGATGAGATTATCTGGGCCGGCAACGACGACATCGGCTTCCACACCTCGCACCGCACGGTCATCATCGGACACAACACCGGCTACTCGCGCTATGGCCCGCCCACCGGCCGCAAGGTCGAGCTATGGTGCATCGCCAATTGCGTCTCGCTGAAGAATGAAATCTTCGCGGAATGGGTCATCTACGACACCGCCAGTCTGATCCACCAGCTGGGCTTTGACCTGCGCGAGATGGCGCGAGCGCTGGGCAACGCGCTGCCTGCCGGAGGCGCCGAGGATCAGCGCTTTGGCGAGGCTGACCGCCTGCCGGGCCAGGACAAGCCGGACTATCTGCGGGCGCCCGAGCCAGCGGCTGAAGGCGGATTTGATGTCGAGGGTTTCGTGCGGCGAAACTTCCACAATATCTGGAACCGGCGCAGCCTCAAAGAAGTGACGCGCGCCTACGACAAGGCGCTGCAATTCCGCGGCAGCACCGGGCGCGTCTACTACGGGCGCGGCGAGTACCAGTCATTCATCCTCAGTTTGCTGGCGATGTTCCCCGACTTGATGATGCAGGTCGATGACATCTACTGGATGGGCAATGACGCCGAGGGTTATCTGGTTTCGACGCGCTGGAGCCTGGCCGGCACGCATCGCGGCAACGGCATTTACGGCGCGCCCAGCGGCCGCCGCGTCAATATGTGGGGCATCACGCAGCAGGCGATTGTCGATGGCGTGGTCAAGCAGGAGTGGATGCTCTTCAACGAATTCGCGGTTATGCAGCAGATTTATCGGGACTAGGCCGGGATCCGTCTACTCAGTGATTCCAACAAAGTAATGATCATGCTTACGCAATTTAAGATCTTGCCAAAATAATCGAAACGCTGTCGGGGCGAGCCCACCCTCAACCGCGTCAGAAACCATAGGGGCGAGCCATTGGCTCGCCCGCATTCGCAGACTGATATTCGACGGGCGACATGATATGTCGCCCCTACAGATTATCGCTGTTTCACAGGTCTTGCTACGCACCGCGCAGGCGCGCCTGCATGAGCCGCACCGCGCGCTCGCCATCGACATCGACGCAGACGTTCACCTCGGGCCGGCCTTCCCAGGGCGGCAGGATGCGGCCGCCGGTAGCGGGCCAGGTTTTGCCGCGGCCCAAGCCCTGCGCGCCGACGCGGATGGGCCAGCGCCGTACCGTGAAGAGCGAGGGATCGATGATGTAGGCGATGGCGCTGGAATCGTGCACGAAGATGCCCTCGGCCTCGTAGACGCTTTCAAAGTAGTTGCGATAATGCGGCAGGATACGCGTGATATGGTCGGACATGGGATTGCCGTGCGTCGCGTATTCGGCGATATCTGCCGGCGTCATCTGCACGCGCAGGGTCACGTCCAGGCCAACCATGGTCACCTGCCAATCGGCGCCGAAGACCAGGTCGGCCGCTTCCGGGTCGTTGCGGATATTGGCTTCGCCGGCGGGGCTGGCGTTACCGGGCGCCAGCGCGTTGCCACCCATCAGCACCACTTCGTCGACCCAGTCGACGATGCGCGGTTCCAGCCGCAGCGCCAGCGCGATGTTGGTCAGCGGGCCTACGGGCGCCAGCGTGATCTGGCCCGGCTGGGCGCGCAGCTGCTCGACGATGAATTGCGCCGCGCTGATATCCAGCGCCTGCCCGGCCGGGTCCGGCAGGTTGATATCGCCTTGGCCATCCGCGCCGTGCACAAAGGGCACGGGCCCCTCGAAGGGACCGGTCAAGGCGTCGACCGCGCCCGCCGCCACCGGGATGTCTGGACGCCCGGCGATTTCCAGCAAACGCAGCGCATTCCTGGTCGCCAGCTCGGTGTGGACATTGCCGAAGATGGTGGTCAGCCCGACGACTTCCAGCTCGGACGAGCAGAGGGCGAAGAAGATGGCCATGGTATCGTCGACGCCGGGGTCGGTGTCGATGATGATTTTTCGGGGCATGTCAGTTGTCCTTCCTCAAAACCTTGGCGCTACTCAGCAGCGGAAAGTTCAGTGCGGTTGATCGCGAAATGCGCCACGCCGAAGAGGTAGCATAACCCGGCCAGCCCGCCGGTCAAAATTATCAGTATCAGCCAAAGGACTGCGTGGCCAATCTGCTCGCCAGCGCCCATATTGCAGCGCAAGCGCGCGCTGGGATGGCCGGTCTCATCGGTCAAAATGATCGATTCCAGAATCAACTTGGCGGCGGCATAGGGCCAGAAGAGCGCGCCGATACCCAGCGTGACGGTGGAGATGATCAGCCAGATGACGACATGACCGATGACTTGAAAGATCGATAGCTGCGCGCGGCAGCGCCCGATGGCAAGGCGCGGAGGCGCGCTCGGCATCGGCATCTGATCGACTTTCTGCTTTTGCATGTCTCGTTCTCCCTTCGCAATGTGCGCAATTCGCCCGATCAACCGGCGATGATCTTGACTTGCACCGAGCGGCTGCGCGGGCCGTCGAATTCGCAGAACAGGATGGCTTGCGACCAGCCGACGAGCAACTCGCCGTCGGCAATCGGCAGGGTCAAGCTGTTTCCCACCAGGGTCGCTTTGATATGCCCGGCGGCATCGGCGGGCGTGTCGTATTGATGGGCGAAGTCGACACGGGTCGGCACGAGCCGCTTGAGCTCGGCGATCAGGTCCGCCGGCGTGGCCGGGTCCAGATTGGAGTTGACGGTGATGCCGGCGGTGGTATGCGGCACGATGATGGCGCAGAGACCGGCGGCGATTCCGCTCTCGGCGACGGCGTCCTTGACCTGCCCGGTGATATCGACCAGAGCGTCGCCAGCGGGCGTTTCGAGCGATAGCGTTTTCAGCATGAGAGACTCAGTCCTGTCTTGTGTTGATCGAGAATCGCTTGTATCTCGGCGCGCGTGGGCGCATTGCGGCCCGCCCCGGCTTTCATGACGCTGGCGGCGCCGGCCGCGTTGCCGATTGTGCCACATTCCAGCGGCGAATGCCCCTGTAATTCGGCCCAGATATAGGCAGCCGCGAAGGCGTCGCCCGCGCCGATGGTATCGACCACCGGAACCGGGAAGCCGTCGCAAGCGCAATCGAGGCCGCGCCCCAGCAGATAGCAGCCGGCCGCGCCGCGCTTCAACACGATGAACAAGTCGGGCCAGGCGTGCAGCAGGCGGCGGCAGGCGTCGATTTCGCTTTCGCCCGCGGCAACGAAACGCACTTCATCATCGGTGAGAATCAGCACATCGGCGGCGGCGAGCAGGCGCTCCACGCCCGATTGCTCCAACTGGCCGAGGAAGGGGCCGACATCGATGTAGAGCGGCGTCGCGCTGGAAGCCAAGAATTGCAGCGCGCCATCCACCAGCGGATTCAGCCGCCGCTCCACCAGCGCATAGCCGGGGATGAAGACCGCGTCCGCCCCTTCGAGCTGGCGGCCGGCGGCCTCGGTCAAGTCGATTGGCGGGCTGTCGCCGTAGTGGCCCAGGAAGACATGCTCGGTCCTGGCCGTGTCGCTGAGTGAGATGACCGTAGTGGTCGTGCTGCCGGGCGGCGTCACACAAGCCGACACATCGACGCCGGCGTCCGAGAGGATTTCCAACAGCATCCGCCCTTGAAAGTCCGCGCCAACCGTGCCCAGCGCGACCGCGTCCAATCCTAGATTGCGCGCTGTCAATAGCGTGGTGCAAGCGCCGCCCGCCTCCAGCAGCAGGCTGGGCGACATCTGATGCGCGTCCGCCACGGCCGGCAGGCGGACTTCCAGCTGCAAGTCGAGGACCAGGTCGCCGACAGTGACTAGCGTCCCAGACTTAGAGTTTCGCCCGATGGGTCTACCCCTCCCCCGACCCCTCCCCGAAGCATCAGGGAGGGGAGACTCTCTGTGAGCGATTAGGATTGCGAGGCGATCTTATGCTCACAGGCAGACTTGAGCATCGACAGTGTCAAAGTGCCCGCTATTCCGTGAGCGCTCGTTGGTCGATCAGCGCTTCCAAGCCAGCCGCGATGCTGCGCACATTGTATGACTGGAAGACGGCGTCGTTCTCCAGCACGGCGACATCGGCGGCGGGGATGGCGTCAAAGCCGGCATGAGCGCCCGCCACCGCGCATGCGATTGCGCCGATGGTATCGGCATCGCCGGAGAGATTGGCGGCCAGAATCGCCGTCTCTTTGGGGTCGCCGGCGGCCATCGCCAGGATGCCAAAAGCCGCGCCGACGGTCTCGGGCACATTCAGCGTGGCGCCAACCTCGTCGAAGATGCGGCGCAGGCGCGCGCGGCGGTCGCCAGAGCCATGCGCAATGGCCAGCGCCTGCTCGATCTTGAAGCTGACCGAGCAGCCAAACCAGCGCCGCCCGTGAGCAGCGCCGAGTTCAGCGCCTTGAATGCCGGCTGCGATGACATCGTCAAGCGCAGCGCCGTCAACCATGGCTTGCGCGATCGCTGCGCTGACAGCTGCCGCGCCGGAGACAGCCGGCTGGGTGAAATGAGTCGGCATGCAGACTGTGACCGTGTCGGCGACCGCGCCTGCGATGTCGCCGGGGTGCAGCAAGCCGATGGGCGAAATGCGCATGGGCGCGCCGTTGGTATCGCCCCAGAGTCCGGTTGTCCGCGGGTCTTCGCCCGCTTTCAGCGCGTTGACGCCGCGGCGCGTGCTGGGGCCGACGTATGGCGAGTTGTCGCCGTCGACGCGGTCGTACCAGTTGACGATGCCATTTACTGCCGCCTCGAGGGTAACTGCGCCGGCGTCGATGACGGCCTGGGCGATGGAGAAAGCTTGCTCGGAGTCGTCGGTGATGCGCCCGGCCGGCAGCCCAGCGTGCACGATATGGTCGTCGGGCGCGGCCTGCCAGCTATCCAGCCAGCCGAAGACGCGCTCGGTGTCGTCGGGGTGGACTTGCGCGGGCATGGCGAAGGCATCGCCGAGGGCCTGGCCGTAGAGCGTGCCGAGGATCTTGTTTAGCATGGGTTTTAACTGGCCTCCGACGCGAAAGATCGGCAACATTTGCACATCTGCGGTTCTTTACATTACCATAATGCGCTACGTATAATACTGCTATAGCTTGTTCTTGTCCCGACCGCGCTGAACTGGAGAGAAGGTAGGAGTATGAAAAGGTTTGATCCTAAACGAGTTTTGCCGCCAAAGCCCTTTATCACCGGTATGACCACAGCCCTTGATATATACGGAGCGAGCGGACTAAAAATGTACGGCCGCATTTACAACCACTGGATAACGGTGACGTCGCAGCCTAAACCAAGCGCTGAAGATTCCATACGAGAGAGCGTCGCCAGAATAAATGGAGAGTACCTGCAACTGCTTGCGGAGCACACTGACTGATGCAGTCAGAAGAGGGCAGCTATAGCGATATTTCGGGCGAGAGCGATTCTCCCCAGGTGCATGCTGAGTTTTCCGCAGTTCAGTTTGATGAACGCCTGTTGCCCATATACGAGGAGAACCAGCGACACAAAATGTCGTTGGAGAAGCAGGAACAACAGGACAATACCAAAGTAACGCTCCAAATCCTTGCAGATACGTCCGAAATCACGAGGCGGGGTCAATTGCTAGGCGGTGGAATCGCGATAATTGCCTTGATCGGTGGACTTATCCTTGTTGCAATTGACAAGGACGCGGTTGGTTCAGCCGTTCTGATTTTGGACGCAGTATTCGTATTCACTCAAAAGCTTGTAAAGCCACGCGAAACCGACATAACTTCGGGCCCAGAGCAATGAACAAGCCGCGCGTCACGTATTGATACCCGAATGCTCACATTCCGTCCGTGTCAGCACGCCTTAGCTCGTCGAGCGCTGGTCTAAAGGCAGCGCGTTAAGGCTTTCCTGCGTCCGCCTGCAAGGGCGTCCACACGCTGTCGACCCAGGCGTAGAATTCGGCCACAGTCAATTCGACGGTGCTCAACTTTTCTTTGTCCATTACCCAAACGCGCCATTTCTGTTGAACGCGTTCAGGGACGCTGCCGAAGTAATCCAGCAGCTTGTCCGGCGTCCGGTAAGTCTTCTTGCCGAAGGACCTGCCGGGTCTGTGGACACAGGAATCCTCCGTCTCCGTGGCAAGGCAGAATCTGTAGGGAGTTCTGATGCTCACCGGGTTGAGCAATGTTACGACAACGGTAGCGATCAGTGATGCCACCGATGTGACCATGATGGCGAACAAGACAGCGTCTGCCAGGCGCTTCAAAGACTGCATCGTTAGTTTGGGAATCAGGTCATGCGCGCGTTTTCGTTTGTGATTCATTTTCGGCTCACTCCGCCCGCATCAGCACGCGGCCGCCGATCATGTACCAGACCAGCGCGCTCAGCGCCAGGCCGACCACCAGCGCGAGCAGCGGCTCGAAGAATAGCGCCAGCAGAAGCGTCAGGTAGATGCCCAGCGAGACGACCGTCACCAGCGCGCTCGCTTGCCAATGCCGCTGGATGCTGAAGATATCGCGGACGAAGGGCAAGCCGGCCGCGAATAGCACGATGGACGCCAGGCCGATGAGCAAGCCGACGGGCACAGCCGTCTCCGCGCCGCCGAAGCCGTTGGGCGCGGACAGCATGGATACGCCCGTCACCACGCCGATGACGGCGATCATCATCAACAGCATGTGCAAGATGCTGACGCGCTGGATCGAGCTCCAGAAGGCGGCGTCAAAAGCAGCGCCGGAGGCGGTGCGCATTTCCGTGACGCGCTGCGAGATGCGCCGCTGCAGCGCATAAATCACCAACGCCAACACGGTGGCGAAATAGGGAATGGATTGCGGCAACTGCGAGGGGATCTCCAGTGAGCCGATGCGGATACCCAGCGCGTCGAAGAAGCCGAATACGAGCGAGGCGACCATGGTGCCGGCGGGCGTGCCGCCGCCCAGCGATGGCGTCACCAGGGCGATGAAGCCGCGCCCGTTGGTCATATCGCGCTGGAAAAGCTGCAGGTAGCCCATGCCCATGTGGATGCCGCCCAGCCCAGCGAAGAAGCCGCTGATCAGCAGCGCCAGGTAGCGGATGCGCTTGACGCTGATTCCGACCGACGCCGCCGCTTCCGGATTCTCGCCCACCGCGCGCAGGTGCATGCCGAAGGGCATCCGATACAAGACGAAGGCGACGATGAAGACGGCGATGAAGGCGATCCAGGTCATCACGCTTTGATTGTCAAAGACGCCATAGATGAAGCCGCCGATGATGGGTATGTCGTTGATGAAGGCGGGCAACTGAATGAAGGGCATCTGCAAGCTGGCCAGGGTGCTGGTGTTGCCGCGGTCGCCGGTCAGCTCGAACATGATGGCGACAGTCGCTGAGGAGCCGAAGATGTTCAGGGCGATGCCGGAGAGGAAGAGATCGCCGTTGAGGTCGAGATGAAAGAGCGCCAGCACAAAAGACAGCAGCAGCGATACGCAAACGCCCAGCAGCAGGCCCAGCCAGGGACCGACCACCACGCCGGTTTCGAAGCCGAACCAGTCTTGCGCGTAGGCGCTGACGACCACGCCGGTAAAGGCCGACGACAGCATCATGCCCTCCAGGCCGATATTGAGCACGCCGGCTTTTTCCGAGATCAGCGCGCCCAGCGATGGCAGCAGGATCGGCGTCGTCACGCGCAGAATGGCGAAGAGGAAAGCGGCGCTGAAAATCCCTTCAATGACATTTTCAAACATTGCTACGGCCCCCATCCCCCGGCCCATGTCTGGTTTAAACAAGACCGCGCGCCCGAGAAAAGAGGCGCTGGGGGTTTCGGTGGAGT
>VXLV01000034.1:0-9113 GCA_009841405.1 Chloroflexota bacterium
GGGGTAGACCCTTTGCGCAAGAAACGATGGGTCCCCTGGGTGCTGGTTGGACCTGCTCTCGTTGTCGTACTTGCGACTACCGTTTACCCCTTGCTGGCGGCGCTCTATTACAGCTTCCAAAAATATGACTTGCGCAAGCCGCCTCAATTTGCCGTTCAGTTCGCCAGCGAGTTGGGCGATCCACTGGTTTCGATAGACTGGAGTCTGCTCTCGCTGAACAATTATGCCCGCGCCTTCAGCGACTCCCGTTTCATCAACAGTCTGAATGTGACCTTCTGGTTTACGGTAATTTCCGTTGGGCTGTCTGTGATCATTGGACTTCTAATCGCGGTAGTCGTGCAGAAGAATGGCCGGCTGCAAACTTTGACCAAGATCCTCTTGATTTTTCCGTTCGCGGTTAGTCCCGCGCTAAAGGGCTATAGCTGGCGCTATATGCTCAACGAGGAATACGGCATATATGATTTGCTGATTGATGTCCTGATCGTAAGACCGATCAATTTCGTGATTGAGCTCGTCAATATCTTGCCCTTCGTCGACATCGCGCCCTTGAGCGAGTCGATTGTTTGGCTGGCCGATCGGTTTTGGGCGCTCTTCATGCTGGCGATGAGCGAGACTTGGGGCTGGGCGCCCCTGATTGCCTTGATGTTCGTCGGCGCGCTCGGTTCGATAGATACGCAAATCTTTGAAGCGGCAAAGATAGACGGCGCCAACAACTGGCAGATTTTCTGGAGAGTCACATTACCGTTGTTGCGCCCGGTGATCCTGATTGTCACGATGCTCAAGACCATCTTTTCGCTGAAGATGTTCGATCAGGTTGTGACGATGACCGGCGGCGGTCCCGTGCGCGCGACGCAGACCATCAATTACTACATTCATCAAGTCGGCTTCGTGCGCAATCTGGATATTGGCTACGCCTCGGCTCTTGCTTATATCCTGGTCGTGATCTTGACTATATTGGCGGCTCTGTATGTTACGAAGGTATTGAACCGCGATTGAGCGCGGGAAAAGGCTATATGATGGCGGTAAATGTCGCCGCAAAAGACCGCAAGAGTTTTTCTTCAGACAACATGCGCCAGAACATTGGCGGGCTGCTGGAAACACTCGCGCTGCTTCTTATCATCGCCTTTATTATGCTGCCTATCATTTGGCTGGCAATGACATCCTTCAAACCCGCGGAAAAAACTTATACCACGGACATTATCTTTACGCCCACGCTGAAGAATTACGAAATCATCTTTTCTGATGGCACTGTGCTCGTAAATGAAGGTACAGAACGCGAACGCGGAGAAGTCGGGCGCGACATGGTTCCCAGCGTGGTCAATAGCGTTCTGGTCTCCAGCGCTACGGTATTGATTGCCATCCCCCTGGCGACCATCGCTGCTTACGCCTTCAGTCGCTATAACTTCTTCGGTAATCGCGCCATGCTGATCTGGATTCTGACCACGCAGTTCATCCCGGCAATCGTGGTCGCAATTCCCTTCTTCACGCTATTTCGCACGGTACAGGTCTTTGGCGAACCGCTTCTGGGAACGCGCTGGGGCTTGATCATCGTCAACATGTCCATTGTGCTGCCCTACGCGATCTGGATGATCAAGGGCTTCGTCGATGCCTTGCCCGGGGAAATCGAAGAAGCCGCCTATGTCGACGGCGCCAATGACTTCCAGGTGCTCTTTTTCGTTTCGCTACCCTTGATACGCCCGGGGATTCTGGTAGCTTCGGTCTTCGCCTTCATCATGTCCTGGAACGAATTCCTCTTCGCGCTCATCATCGGGCGGGAGATGCGCACGATGCAAGTCGCCTTAATGACGACCAGCGCCATGCGCGGCGTCATGTGGGAACAGATGGCCGCAGCTGGCATGGTGGTGATGGTCCCGATCTTTTTCCTGGCGCTGTTCATCCGCAAGAATGTCGTCGATGGTTTGACTATGGGCGCGGTGAAGTAAAACGCGGCGAACTACGTTGCGAAACCCAATGAGTGGACAGGTCTGCGTGGGGCGGACGCGCTAAGAGGGCGTGATTTCTTGGTCGCCGGGCGCTGGCTTCACGGCGATATTGTTCTCTTTGAGATAGGCGGCGAGGTCTTCCTTCGTTGGCATCTGGCCAGTCGAAATCAGGTGGTCGGTACGCATTTTTGCTAGCTTGGCAATTTCTCTTTTCACCAAAGCCTGCTGCTCTTCGATTTCCTTTGAAAATTGATAGGCCATAATTGTTTCCTCCGACGCTATTGTACCGCTAAAATCAACAGTTGAAGAATATCCTCTGCGTTTACACATCGATACACGATGAGCAACTCTTGTCCTTCGTGAGTGACTGCAATCGACCCCACCGCTTCCACCTCCAGTCGTGACCAAACCGATTCAATACCAAACATTGAATTAGCCAGCAACACCATTGAAGTGTCGTCAAGATCGGATACATCACGTTCCCACTGGATAATGCGTGTCTGATCGACGCTGAGCATTCGAGTCTATCGGTCCATTGGCATTGCAGCATGGAACTTGACATGGGTCATTCTCGACCACAGTTGCTTAACTTAACATTCTCCTCTACCAAAGTCAAATTCCGATGGTCATTTTCTGTGAGCGTTGGAAGCGGCTCATTCCCCCGGCCCCGCCAGCCAACTCTCCGGTATCACCACCGGTTCGTCATCCCCGCTGACCGCCGCGAACCAGCGCAGCATCTTCACCGCCCTCGCCGTCATCGAGCTCTCCTTTTCCAGCGTATCCAAGCGGGCGTCAAACAGCAGGCCGCCGCGCCCGCCAGTCAATTGCAAGCGCAAGCGCCGCTTGCCGCCGACAGACACGCCCCGACGCGCTTGTATCCGCACTTCGGCCCTGGAATTCGCCCTCAAACTCAGGCGCCAGACATCGCCATCGGCGATTTCCCGCTGCAGCAATTCGCCGCTCTCCAGCCTGACACTGACCCGCAACGCGATTGCGTCGGCCGTAGCCGGGCCGGTGGCGCGGATAATGGCGCCCACATCTTCAAGTACATTGCGATTCGCCAACTGCACCACCGCCGTGGGTTGCACGCCCGCCAACGCGCCCAGCGCCGCCAGCGCGCCGTAGGGATCGGACTTGACCAGCAGCACCCCATCGCATTGCAGCGCGTCCGACAGCATTAACATATGCAGCGCCCCGGGGCCGCTGCCACTTAGGGCCGCGCCGGCCAGCAGCGCCATCCCAACCCGCGCCGGCTCTGTCGCGCTGTTCCCCGGCTCGCGCGCCGCGCCAAACATAACGCGCAGGCAGGCGCGCAGCATAGCGTATTCAATGTAGCGCTCGCGCATATCCAGCGGAACGCCCTCCGGCCGCAAGCCCTTCTTAACGGCATACTTCGCCAATTCGCCTTTGCGCGGATGAAATGGCAGCCATTCGCCTATCGCATCTTCGCCGATAAGCTCCAAGGCGCTGGCAAAGCCGTGACCCAAGCCGATATCATTGCGGATACCGGTCCACACGCCGCCTTTGCCCGCCACCGTCAGCGTCGAACGCGCCCCGCCGATATCGACCGCCAGCACCGCCTGCCGCAGCGCGCGCGAGAAGAATGCCGTCATCGTCTCCAGGCCGCGCGCGGTCGAAACGATGCCGGAATCGCTCATGGCAGCGACCCGCCGAAAGCAGCTTTCGCGCCGCCTGTAATCGCCGACGACGCTCGCAAGCGCGTTCCTCGCCGCTTCCCGCGCGCCTTCTCCAGCAACAATATTCGGCGCGATCAACACTTCCGCCTGCTGGCTCAGCATTTCGCGGGCGGACGGAACCAGGCTGCTGTTGCCGGCGAAGACAACCGCGGGCCGCCCCGCCATCGGCAGCAACGACACCGCCTGCCTTACCACGCCCAACATCTCCAGAGGCGCCGTCCGCGCGCCGCCGTCGGCGCCGCCAGTGATGAGAATTAGCTGCGGTCGGCTGTGCACGATGCGGTTCAACCGCCCCTTCGGCCCCAAGCCGTCTTCCAGATGAACCGCGGCGGCAATCTCTATGTAAAAGGGCGCGATCGCGCGCCGGGCGGCGGCCAGGTCGTGCCCGGGATACAAGCCGACCAACGCCGCGCGCAAGGCAAGTCCCGCGCTGGCGGTGGTGAGATAATAGTCCACCCCGAGGCGATCGGCTTGCTCCGGTCGAATGATATGGCCTCGTTCATCGAGGAAGCGACGGCCGGTAGCCTCCGCCATTTCACGCAAGGCCGCCGACAGCCCGATATGCGCGTCGTCGCCCGGCGCGCCGATTGTCGTGCCGCTGCGCCCTTGCGCCACCAGGCGATATTCGCCCTCGACGATATCAAAGAGCAGCGCGCGTGTGTTGACGCTTCCGAAATCTGCAGCGAGTATCGAATTGATTGGCCGGTCAGACATGCATCAGACCCCGAACTGAAACAGGAAGCCAATCCGCTCGGTCAGTATCGTCAGGCAGGTCAGCATCGTAGACGCGTAAATCGCCCCCAGCGCCGTGACCAGGAAGACTTTCCCAACATGACGGAAACCGCGCCCGACCCGGCTCGGTTCGCCGCCGCCGTCAGCCCTCGCCCGCAGCTGATAATGGAAATAATACAGCCCAGTCACCGTGCCCACGAAGACGATCAACGTATCCGCCAGCGCGCCAAAGTCCGCCGACAAGCCCTCCGGTAGCGCCACAGTCGCCTGCAGCAGCGGGAATAGCGTGCCAGTCATGGCGCCGGTTGCGCCAACCGCGGCCCCGACGACGATGACGACCGCGAAGACGCTATTGGTCAGCCAGGTCAGCGATCTAATCGGCTTGAGCAGAAGCAGCAGCGCGAACAATAGCGCGGTGAAAAAAATGTAGATATCGGCGCGATTGCCCAGCGTCGTCCAACTGGTCGCGGGATTCTGAATATCCTGCAAATAGGGCAGAATCACGCCTTCATAACTGACGACGAGCGTGAACGCGGCGGTCATGCCGACGAAGATGTATACCGCGATGCGGTAGAGACTGCCGATCAGCGGCACATCACCCAGCAGGTAGCTGAAGACCATCAGCGTCAGCGCAAAACTTACCAGCGCGATGGTGTTTTCCGCCATCAGGCTCGCCTCGTTATACCCGCCGCGACCGCCGCAGCAGCCCGCGCGTGGCGTAGAACAGATTGCCAACGACGATGACCAGGACCGCAGCGATCGTTCCCAGCGTCATCGCGTGCAAACGCGGCGCTTCCTGGCCGCGCTCGCGCGACAGCGCCAACTCCGGGCGGTCGCCCGGCAGCGGCGCCGGCGCCTGATAGTAGCGCGGCTGGTTCTTGCCCAGCCGAAGCGTGAAATCGAGCCGCATGACCGTTCTTTCGCGCGGCAGACTGGCCGAGTCATTCGCCCCGCCGCCGGCCAGTTCACTCGCTGTGACCTCGCGCTCCTCTACCAGGAAAGCCGCCACCCAGCCTTCGAGTCCGTCTCCCAGCGCGATCCGATACCAGCTGCCATCGCCGTTTGTGCCGAGGACCTCATACAAATCGCCCGGGTATCCCAGCGCCAGCACATCATCGACAGTCGTCGGCCGGCGCCGGATATTCACGCGCTGCGGCGACGTGATTTCGACTGCCAGCAAGATTGCCTCGGTGGCTGTCGGCGCGGGCGTGTCGGTGGCTGTTGGCGCAGGCGTGTCGGTGGCTGTCGGCGCTGGCGTGTCGGTCGCCTTCGGCTGGGGTGTGGCAGTCGCCGCTTGCGTAGCCGTCAGCGCTTGCGTCGCTGTATCCGTTGGCAGCGCGATTGCCGGCTCGCGCTCAACTTCAGCCTCCGGCTCGCCGCTGACGATTGGGCCGATGACGCGCGGCCCGGAGATTTGCGCGGGCTCGACCTCAGGTTGCCGCTCGGAATCGGCGGGCAGCAGCGGCTCAAAGTTCGCGCGCAGCTTTTCGCCGTAGGTATAGGCATCGCGCAGGCCGTAAATCGGACCGACAATGTCCGGCACACTGTCGGCGTAGGCCTGCGCCAGTGGTTGCGCGGAATAACCGGTCGCGACCAGCAGATCCATGCTCGCGACTTCCGGCAACACTTGCTCGGCCCAGTTGCGCAGGTCGTCGGCGCTCTCCGTGATGAGCAGGGTCAGCGTCATATCTTCGAGCGACGCGAAGTCGAGACCAGTGAGCAATCCCCGCGACGATACCCGCGCCACGTCAGCGAAGTTTTCGCTCAGCTCGCGCAGGCCCAGGGCGCCGCCCGGCAAATATCTCAGCAAATGAAAGTCTTCGTCAGCCGCCAGCGGCGCTTCTCCCTCAAGGAGGGAGCGGTTGATTTTCCTGATGATATTCTGCGCGTGCACGACCGCAATCGGGTTGCTGCTGACAATCAGCGGCGTCGCGCGTTGCGCGAAAATATGCCGCAGCAGCAGCTCCGCCAGCAGATCCAGCTCGCCGGCAGCGGCCGGTCCATATTCAAAAGCGACCAACACATAATCGTCTTGCGTAATATTGTCCAGCAAATTGTAGAAATCGGTCGCGCCGCGCCGATCCTCGGCAAAATCGGCCGGCGGCAGCTCGCCCTCGGCAAAGTCTGACGATACAAAAGGCAGCGACGCCGTCAGCACGAGCAGCGTGCTGCCCAGCAATCGCGGCAGGGCGCTCAAGGAGAAGAGCCTCGTCGGCCGCGGCAGTCTTCGGTCGGCGTCCGCCGGGGTTTGCAGGGTCCCGCCGACGATGTCCTTCAGCATCTCAACTTGCTGCTGTTGCGCCTTGGAGAGCGCCGCCGCGCTTATGACGCCGCCGGGTTTCTGCTGAAACGCCGACGAAACCAGCACCTCGTCCACATCAAAGAGGCGCTGATTCGGCGCAGCTGCTGGCGCCGCGCCGCTGCCCGACCGCTCCCGCAGGGCGCGCAAGCGATCATCCAACTCTTCCACCGGGCGATTCGACTGCCCGCCCAGCAGCTCCGACGCCAATGCCTGCGCGCTTGCAGTCGCCTGCGCCCTCCGTCGCAAACGCGGCAAGCGCGGCAAGCGCGGCAAACCTAGCAGGCCGGGCAAGCGTGGCCGCGTAAAGCGCGGCAATCCGGGCAGCTTCGGACGTCGCGGCAGGAAACGGCGCAATCCGTGGCGGCCTGCGCTTTCCTCCGCTTCCGCCGCGGCGCGCTCCATATTCTCGCTGTATTCCAGCCAGTTGAATTCTTCGTTCATCCGCTAACCCCGGAAGGCGCGGTCTTGACCCAGCAGGGCCCGCACACCGGCCACGACCATGCCCAAGGCGATGCCCAGCAGCATAGCCCGCGCGCCGGCGCTCACCGGGACGCGCATCAGCCAGTCGCTCCAGGCGCGCAGCGGCGCCAGCTCGGCCAAGGGCAGGCTGGCCAGCAGAACCACGACAACCACCGCCACGAAAAGCAAGCCCCAAATGTCGCGGCGCTTGCCCATCACCCGCGCGCCGCCGAGCGCCAGCGACAAGAACAGCAGCGCCGCCAGCGCCGACTCGATCGGCAGCTGCACCGCCTCCAGCAGCGATGTATCGCCCTGGCGCGTCACATACCAATAGATCGTGAAGCCAAAACTGGCCAGCAAAACCGCGCTGTAGAACTTGCCGCTGGTTAGCCGGCTCACATGCACGAACAACAAATTGGCGATGCCGATGACAATGCTCAACGCCACCACAATGACCACAAGCCGCAGCAGCACGTCCGCGGGCAGCGCGAACCGGCGCGCCAGCTCATCAGCGTCCGGCAAATCCCCGAAGAGCGCTGGATTGTCGCCGAGCAGCAGACTGAACATGACCGTCACGCCGACGGCGAAGGCGATGATGGCTGACATGATGGCGCCGATTCCCGCTCCCCGCCCCATCGTTTATCGCCTCCGGTAGACCAGTAGACCCAGGCCAGACAGGATCAAGCCAGACACCGCCACCGCCGGCCAGCTTAGCCAGGGCAATTGCCCCGCCGCCTCCAGCAGCAGCGCCGCTGTCATGCCCGCAATCAGCAATGCGCGCCAGAAATCCATCACGCGGGCGTCGGCCGGCGTCCGCCCCTCCGCCACGACATAGCCGGCCGCGGCGAATAACTCCTCGCCAATCAAGACCCCGTCCGCCATAGCGTAAGCCACCGCCTGCCCCGGCAGTTGGTCGCTAACCGCCAGGCTGCCCTGCCCGCGCCGATCAGCGCTGTCAAGCATCAGCGCCAACTCCGGACCGAAGCTGCCGGCGAAGATATGCGCGGAGGGCCGCTCCGACTCAATCACGCCGCTGACCGCCGCCGCATAGCCGATGGAGCGCCGCCCCTGCGGAAACCACTGCGTCCGCGTCAGCGTACCGCCGCTCTGCCAGCCGCGCCGCAGCGTATCCTGCGCCAGCGGCACAGTCGTCGCGGACGACGATGACACAATCGGCGCGGCATCGCCGGCGCCCGCTCGCCCAATGACATGATGGAAGAACTCCGCTCCCGCCAGCGCGGACGCCGTGTTGTCCTCGCCGATGCCGGCGCTGCCAAAAGCCAGATGCAGCGGACGATTCGATTCAATCGCTTGCTCCGCCCAACCGGAAATCGCGCGCAATCCCGCGATCTGACGCTGCGTCCGCCGCCGCGCGTGAACATAGCGCGCCACATATATCAGCGCGACAGTCGCCAGTACAAACAGGGCGCTAACTGCCTGCAATGTAGTCTTGTCCAATTGGGCTCACTCCGCTTCGTCAGCCAACTGCTGCCGCAGCGCCTCCACACCGCCCGGCTCCTCCAGCTGTTCCGCCAGCGCCCGCAGCGACCCGCCGCCGCCCCATAGAAGCGCCAGCGGCTCCGCCACTAGCAGGCCCTGGGCCAGGACGGGCGCAATCGGCTCAACGACGTCCAGCAGGCTAAGCAGCAGATCAGCGTTGCCGCGCCGCTTGGCGGTCTCAATCCAGGCTGGCGGCTGTTTCTGCGATTCCATACGGGGCAGTATAGCATCGTTCGAATTCGCGGGCGCTTGCGCTGGCGGGGGATTTGCTTGCGCTGTCTTGCAGGCGCCGACCAGACAAGCCCTTGGCGACCGCTGCGACCTCGTATTCTGAAATCCGATCAATATCCGCTTTCATTCACGTCGAAGACCGTAGGGGCGCCCATGTGAATAGCCCCGCGCAGACCCCAATCGCCCCCAAGAAATCAATGTTTGTCCAAGCCTTGGGTAGGCCAAATCATTAGTGCAACAAATGGGCGT
>VXLV01000034.1:9123-10556 GCA_009841405.1 Chloroflexota bacterium
AACAATCTGCTCGTGCCCTCCGGCCGCAACTTTTTTATTATAATACTATAAATTGACTTATTAAATTCGTCACTACGGGGGGGGGGCCTTTTGTGGGCGCCCCCCGCCGCTGACCACTATCGCCGCCAAGACATCAATGTTGGGCCAAGCCTTGGCTCGCCGAAATCTGTAGTGCAAACAGTGGGCGAGCCAAGGCTCGCCCCTACAGAAGCCTCGGCGTTGGTCTGATGTTCCGCGTGAGCCGGGTTGTGACTCACGAGCGGCTGTGGCGAAAAAAGAGAAGCGGTAAAATGAATCCCAGCCACTAGCCCAGGAGAGCGAAAATGAGCGGCATACTCGAAGAATTCAAAAAGTTCATCATGCGCGGCAATGTCGTCGACCTCGCCGTCGGCATCATCATCGGCACCGCCTTCAAAGGCATCACCACCTCTCTGGTCAAAGACGTCGTGATGCCGCCCATAGGCCAGGTCACCGGCGGACTGGACTTCTCCAATTGGGTCATCCCCCTCGATTGGCTGAACTTCGGCCGGGCGTCCACAGAGGTCGCTACGCTCAATATCGGGAATTTCGTCAATGTCGTCATCGACTTCGGCATCACCGCTGCGGCAATCTTTGTCATGATCAAAGTCGTCAACAAACTCGACGAGGCGGTTGATGAAATCGGCGATTTGCTCGACGGCGATGAAGAAGAAGTCGCGGTTGAGCACGAGCCTGAACCAGAGCCTGAGACAGAACCAGAGACAGAGCAGGAGCCGGAGCCGACCACCGACGAGAAAATCCTCGCTGTGCTTGAAAGAATCTCAGCGCAATTGGACAAGGCAGGATAGCCCTGCTATAGTCAACTGAATCACATCCCGTCGACTTAGGAGTAACGCAGCATGTCAGACGATACCATTAGCAACGCCCTCAAGATGATGCCTTACGGCTTCTACGCCTTCACGACCAAGAGCGACGACGATGCTAACATTATGGTGGTTAACTGGGTCTCGCAGATGTCGTTTTCACCGCGCCTGATCGCCGTTGGCATCCAGAACTATTGCCACTCATACGGCGTCGTTTCCGCCGGCGGCGTCTTCGGCTTGAATATCTTCTTGCAGACGGACGAGGAAGCCATCAAACCGGCACTGGGCGGACGCGCCAAGCGGCCCGACAAGATGAAAGAAGCCGAGTACACGCCCGCGCCCCAGACAGGCGTGCCCGTGCTCGCCGGCGCCGCCGCTTTCATCGAATGCAAAGTCACGCAGATCGTCAATATCGGCGGCGACCACGACATCATCGTCGGCGAAGCCATCAACGCCGAAATAACAAAAGAAGGCGGCCCGCCCGATGTCCTCTCACTGACCGAGCTCGGCTGGAGCTACGCCGGCTGATAATCAGCGTCTGGCCGTTCAGCTCCCCTTCCCTCCCTGTGGGGGAAGGGGCCGGGGGATGTG
>VXLV01000003.1 GCA_009841405.1 Chloroflexota bacterium
GCATTCAATTGGCGGAAGACCGGCAACTGTTTAACGAGACGATGACCGAGATCGGGCTCAAGGTTCCCGAGAGCAAAGTCGTCGGCAGCGTTCAAGGGGCGCTGGACTTCGCCGGGCGAATCGGCTATCCGGTTCTGATTCGACCCTCGTTTACGATGGGCGGCGCCGGCGGCGGGGTCGCTTACGACGCGGCTGAGCTGCGGCGGGTCGCCGCCAACGGAATCCACCAGAGCCCGGTCGGCCAGGTTCTGGTCGACAAAAGCCTGCTGGGCTGGAAGGAATATGAACTCGAACTGATGCGCGACGGCGCGGGGAATTTCGTCGTCGTTTGCTCGATAGAAAACCTCGACCCGATGGGCGTGCACACCGGCGACAGCATCACCATCGCGCCGGCGCAAACACTGACTGACCGCGAACTCCAGCGCCTGCGCAATATGTCGCGGCTGATATTCGACCGCGTCGGCATAACCACCGGCGGCGCCAATGTGCAATTCGCCATCAATCCCGCCGACGGCGAAGTCAACGTCATCGAGATGAATCCGCGCGTGTCGCGCTCATCGGCGCTGGCCAGCAAAGCCACCGGCTTCCCCATCGCCAAGATCGCCGCGCTTCTTGCCGTCGGCTTCACGCTGGACGAGATCCCCAATGACATCACCCGCAAGACGCCCGCCAGCTTTGAGCCGTCGCTTGATTATATCGTGGTCAAGATACCGCGCTGGGATTTCAAGAAATTCGCCGGCGCCGACCCGGTCCTGGGCCCGCAGATGAAGGCGGTTGGCGAAGTCATGGCCATCGGCCGGACTTTCCCCGAAGCGCTGCAGAAGGGCGTACGCTCGCTGGATATCGGCATTGACGGATTTGGCAGCGATATCGAGCCTGACCAGCCGGCCGAGGTCTTGAGCGTGCCGACGGCGCAGCGGCTTTTCCAAATCGCCAGCGCCATTGCCGATGGCGTCGCCTTCGACGAAATCGTGGAGCAGACGCATTTCGATCCCTGGTTTGTCCAGCAAATGCGTGATCTGATGGAATTGCACGATGCGATCATTCGTAAAGAACTGCGCCTGCCCGACTTGAATGCGCGCGACATGTTGCGCCTGAAGCGCTACGGCTTCAGCGACGCTTATATTGCGCGCTTGGTCGGGCAAGACGAAATCAGCGTGCGCGAGTATCGCAAAGTCCTGGGCGTAAGCGCCAACTTCTACCGCGTCGATACCTGCGCGGCCGAATTCGAAGCGATGACGCCTTATCTGTATTCGACCTACGAAATCGAGGACGAAGCGGCCCCGTCCGACCGGCGCAAGGTGATGATCCTCGGCGGCGGCCCCAATCGCATCGGCCAAGGCATCGAGTTCGACTATTGCTGCGTGCACGCCTGCTTCGCGTTGAAGGAACTCGGTTACGAGACCATCATGGTCAATTGCAATCCCGAGACCGTGAGCACTGACTACGACACGGCCGACCGCCTGTATTTTGAGCCGCTGACGGCCGAAGACGTGATGAACATCGTCGACCGGGAGCGGCCCGATGGCGTCCTGGCGCAATTCGGCGGGCAAACGCCGCTGAACATTGCCCGTGACCTGGCGGCTATGGGCGCGCCGATTTGGGGAACTTCTGTCGATACGATTGACCTGGCCGAAGACCGCGAGCGCTTCAATGAACTGATGCGCCGCCTGAATATCGCGCAGCCGGCCGGCGGCACGGTCCGGACGCGTGAAGAGGCGGTGGCAACAGCCGCCAAGATTGGCTACCCGGTGCTGATTCGTCCCAGTTACGTCTTGGGCGGGCGCGGCATGGCGATCGTCTTTGATGAGCGCCAACTGCTGGACTGGCTCGACGACAATGTCGAATGGAGCGGGCATCCGGTGCTGATTGATCAATTCCTGGACGACGCCTACGAAGTTGATGTCGATGCCTTATGCGACGGGACACGGGTGACCATCGGCGGCATCATGCAGCATATCGAAGAAGCCGGCGTCCACAGCGGCGACTCGGCCTGCGTTGTGCCGCCCTACAAGATCAGCTATTTTCATCTGGACATTATTCGCGACCACACCCGCCGCATTGGTCTTGCGCTGGGTGTAATAGGACTCTTCAATATCCAGTTCGCCGTCAAGGACGACGAGGTCTACGTGCTGGAGGTGAATCCGCGCGCCAGCCGTACCGTGCCCTTCATCAGCAAAGCCACCGGGCGGCCGCTGGCGCGTTACGCCGCGCAGATTGCCGCCGGCAAGACCTTGTCGGAACTGGATTTTGAGGAGGAGCCGGTGGTGTCCGGTTTCTTCGTGAAAGAAGCCGTATTTCCATTCCAGAAGTTCCCGGGCGTCGACGCGCGACTCGGGCCCGAAATGCGCTCGACCGGCGAAGTGATGGGCCACGCCTCGAGTTTCGGGCACGCCTTCGTCAAATCGCAGGCTTCGGCTGGCTCGCCGCTGCCGGAAGCTGGTACAGTATTCTTGAGCGTAAACGATTTCGACAAGCCGGTAGTCGCCAAAATCGCGCGCGATCTGGCAAAATTAGGCTTCGCGCTGCTGGCGACTGAAGGCACTGCGCGGTGGCTCAACCAGGTCGGTTTGAAATGCGGACAAATCAACAAACTGTCGGAAGGCTCGCCGCATATCATCGACGCCATGCGCTCGGGCGCGGTTGATCTGGTGATCAACACGCCCCGCGGCAGCCAGGCGCACGAAGACGGCGTCGCCATCCGCAGTCAGGCATACGCGCTCGGCATCCCCATCGTCACGACCATGAGCGCCGCCGCCGCCAGCGTACAGGGGATCAAGCGTATGAGCGAAAAGCCGCTGAGCGTGCGCAGTTTGCAGGCGCACTATGCGGCCCCATCCTGAGGTTTGCAGGCGCGGGGGGTGAGCTTTATGCCGCTGGCATACGAAAAATATCTCAAGGAAGTCTTGATCGACGAGCGCGCGCTTCAGCGGCGCATCGCCGAGCTGGGCGCGCAGATTTCAACGGACTACGCGAACTGCGAAGATCTCATGCTGCTCTGCATTCTGAAGGGCGGCGTGATGTTCTTGTCCGACTTGTCCCGCCATATCCTTGTGCCGCATGTGATCGACTTTATGGCCGCCAGCAGCTACGGCTTCGGCGCGCGGCAGTCCTCCGGCTCCGTGCGCATCGACATGGACCTGCGCATGGACGTTAAGGGCAAGCACGTGCTTGTCGTCGAAGACATCATTGACAGCGGCTATACCCTGGCCTTCGTCATCAAGACGCTGCAAAACCGGGAGCCGGCGAGCCTGCGGCTCTGCGCGCTGCTCAACAAGCAGTCGCGCCGCGAAGTGGACATCAAGGTCGACTATATCGGCTTCGATATCGAAAACAAATACGTCTTTGGCTACGGCCTTGATCTTGATGAGCGCTTCCGCAATTTGCCCTTCGTCGGCGTGGCCAACCTGGATGCCCTGGTCGATGAGTGACCCGCGGCCGCAACTGGCATGGGCGGATTTCGTCCTTGACCTCGCCGATTACCTGCGAACGCGCCAACTCAATACCCCGCTCTATCTCGTTGGCGGCGCCGTTCGCGACGCCTACCTGCGGCGGCCAACCACAGATATCGACATCGCTGTAGACGGCGACGCCATTGGCCTGGCGCGGCGTGTGGTCAACTGGCTTGGCGGCGACATCTTCGTCATGGATCGCGATCGCGGCGTCGCTCGCGTGCTCGCAACGCGCGCGGACGTGCGCGTCTCGCTGGATTTTGCGCGCTTCCGCGGCGACACGCTAGAGCAGGACTTGCGCGATCGCGACTTCACCATGAACGCCATGGCCGTCGATTTGCGGGGCAACTTGCAAGTCCTGATCGATCCGCTGGGCGGAATAACGGACTTGCGCCGGAAAGTGCTGCGCTGCTGCTCATCGCGCTCGTTCGCGGACGACCCCGTGCGCATGCTGCGCGCAGTTCGCCTTAGCGCGCAATTTGACCTGAAGATTCATCCCGAAGCCGCGGCGGACATCCGCGCGCGTTCGGCCGCGTTGGCTCAGGCATCCGGCGAGCGCTTGCGCGACGAGCTCTTCAAGCTGCTCGCACTGGAGCGGACGGCCCGCGCGCTGCGTGTCCTGCTGCGCTTGAATCTGCCCCAAGCGCTGACGGCGCAGCCAGGCGGCCGCGACGATAAGGAGAGACTGGCCGGACTGCGCGCTGAGTCCTGGGATAGGGCGCTGGCCGTGGTTGAGCGCATGAGCGCGCTGCTTACGGCCGTCAGCGACCGCCGCACGGATAATACCGCCGCCGCCTTCGATCTCGGCATGTTGACCATTCAACTGGATCGCTTTCGCGCCGCGCTGCAGACGCATATCGCGGGTGAATACGGCAAAGCCCGTTCCCATGCGGAACTCTTGAATTTGGCGGCTCTGCTGCACGACCGCGCGCACGTCGATATTGAAACTCTGCTGCGAGCGCTGAAGTTATCGACCAGTGAAGAGCGCCGCCTGCGCCGCGCCATCGCGAATTATCGGCGCGTCAGCGAGCGGGCTTCGTGGTCCGCGCTGGACCAGCACCGTTTCTGGCGCGAACTGGGCGCCGACGGCATTGACGCGATCTTGCTGGCAGCGGCTGAATACCTCGGTTCACGGGGCAGCGATCTCGTGCAGCGCGAATGGCTGGACTTTGTCGCTACTGTGACGACCTTGCTGGACGCCTACTTCAATCGCTTCGCCGAAGTCGTTGATCCGCCGCTGCTGCTCGATGGCAATGACATCCGCCGGCTCTGCCAGCTCAAGCCGGGACCAGTCGTCGGCGAGCTGCTCACGGCACTTCGAGAAGCGCAAGTGACCGGCGCCGTGCAGACTGCGGACGAAGCGGCCGACTTCGTCGTCAAACAAGCGGCCAAGCGCAAGCGCTAGCGCTCCTGCTGACGGTCGGGCTCGGCGCTGCTGCCGGTTTCCTCAACAATAAAACGATAAAAGAGCAGCATCGTGTTGCCATAGGTACGTTGGTCCTGTAATTCCAGATAGTCAAATACGCAGTCCTTGTCGAATTCTCTCGGATCAATCTGCACAATCACGCGCGTATCGCTGTGGCGCCAGTCAGCATTCCGCTCCAGCGCGAGCAGGCACTTGCGCCAGATGTCCTGGTACTGCGGCGGGGCAACATAAATGAAGGCGAAATGGCGCGCGGGCGGGCGGCTCAACAGTTGAAAGGCGTCTCGCCTAACCACGGCTGCGCCATCCGCCAGTCCGGTATGATCGAGATTTTCGCGAATGACTCTGATCGCGTGCCGGTTCAGTTCAACGAATTGGACGAAGTCGGCGCCGCGGCTCAGCGCCTCAATGCCGACACTGCCCGTGCCGGCGAACAGGTCGAGATACGCCGCACCCTGGATGTCGCTGCCGATGATGCTGAACAAGGCTTCCTTCACTCGACCCATCACCGGGCGCGTGCTGTCCCCGGGCACGGCTTTGAGTTTCATGCCGCGCGCCTTGCCGGCGATCACGCGTAATGACATCGTCAGCTTTGCGCTTCCACGCCGCTACGGACCGCGCGCATATTCGACAGCGGCAGATTCACGCGGCCCGCGCCGCTGCCGGAAACGATCAGCCGCCGCGATTCGGTCTGCTTGAGCGCTTCGCGAATCGCGTCGTGTATTAGCGTCGGCGTCCCTTTGAGCAGATGCTCGTCATCGCTCAGCCCGCCGCAAGCTGCGAACCGGAAGGCGCCCTGAGCGCTGGACAAACTGTCGGATTCGATGCCCGTGTCCCAGTTCAGCGCTTGAATCGGCAAAGTGTTGAATAGCGACAGCATTGGCGCGCGACCGCCGACTTGCACGATATTCAGCCACCAGTGATCGGGCAGGCCGTCGAGGATACTCCGCAAGTGGGGCAGGACGGTCAAGCGATATTCCGTTTCCGACATACAATCGTGGCTGGCGAATTCTGTGACGAGGAACACGCCAGCGATACCTGGAATCTGCTTCAGCGAATCCAGGAAGCGCATCGAGCTCTCAGTCAGCTGATTCAACCCGCTGCGCAGGCGATCCGCCCGCACGCGCATATCGCGCAGCGTCTTTTCCCGCCCGGCCATCTGGCTGGCCTGGATCAAGGGGCTGTAAACTGTTTGCAGGACGGGCGCGCCTTCGGAGGCCAGCGCTTGGCCGACAATCCGCGCGCACTGCGCCTGTTGCAGCAGGTGGCCGCGCGTCGGCGACAATGGGCGAATCTCGGTCCAATCCAGCGAGCGAGTGACCACGCGCTTGCTAATCTTGCGCATGCCGCGCGCGTCGCCGCCCCAGTAATCTTGCACGCCATAGTCGACGACCTGGTACGCGCGCGACGGCATGAGGCGTACGAAATCCCAATTGTAATCGCGCTGAAAATCGATGCTGGATCGCGCCAGGTCAGCGTAGCGCTGGTCGTCGCCGGGCCAGTGCCGCCACAGCGCGACCGGCGCGCGGTCAACCGCTTCGCCCGCGATCGCGCGCTCAAGCCGTTCGCGTTTCTGCATTGAAGCGCTAGGTCGCCGCGCCCAGATCCTCGAGGCGTTGGCTGATCATCCGCGTTAGCATCATGTAGCGGTCATCGAAATTGCTCTCGAGGTCGTTGTCGCCGAGATTGCCTTCGACATGCGAAGCGGTTTGAACTGCCTCCAACGCTTGCTCGGTGTTTGACAGCGCCTGTTGAAAGGCCGCTATCGCCGCTGCCTTTTCTCCCAAAGCCTTGTGCGCCAGCCCTAATCCGTAATGCGCGTCCACATTGGCGGGGTTGGCCGCGACAATGCTATTAAACATGTCGATCGCGCTCCCGGAATCGCCCTCACGAAGAAGGCGCCACGCTTGGCCGATCTTTTCTGCTGATGGCATAGCCGACATAAGAACTCCTTCCGCCCACTCTGACGCCGCTGCCTCCGTTGATCGGGGCAGCCAACTTACGCCTATTCTACCCGATCTGCGCCATTTTGCTAATGTCGCCAGCGCTGCGTAGCGCAATCGGCGGGCAGCGTCTTGCCGCGCTTTGCCGCCGGTGCTATGCTACGGCGAGTGTAAAATTGACAACTGCTAGACTATGCTGATAAGAAGCGCGCGCGCCGCCGACCTGGAAGCGGCCGCTGCGCTCTGGTACGAGCGCATGGCGATGCTGCGGGAATCTGCGAGCTGGATTGAACTTGCGCCTGACGCCATCGACCGCTGGCGCAGCTGCGCCGCATGTTGGATTGATGATGAGACGCGCGCATTCTTCGTCGCCGAAGCGGACGGCCGCATCATTGGTCTGGCCGTGGCGGCTGCGCGCGAAAGCAGCCCCGGGCTCAATCCCGCGCGCAGCGGAATCCTGCTGGAGTTGGCTGTTGATTTGCACCAGCCATACTACGGTTTGAGCGACCGCTTGATCGAGGCGGCCAAGTCCTGGCTGCGGTCAATTGGCGTATCAGCGCTTGATGTCTGCGCGCCGGCCAATTATCCGGTCGAGGACGCCTTCTGGCGCGCCCAAGGCGCCGCGTTGCGCGCGCGGCAATACCGGCTGCAACTATGATTAGACTCGCGCTCGAAAGCGACGCCCGGCGAATCGGCCAATTATGGGCGGAGATGGTCGCCTATCACGCGCAATTCGACGCCTTCACATTTCGGGTGGCGGCGAATGGCGCGGCCTTGTATGAAAGACGGCTGCTGGAACGTTTGGACGATCCGCTGTCGCGCGTCCTGGTGGCGGAAGCGGACGGCGAAGTCGCCGCTTACGCCAGCGCCATGATCGCCGACATCACAACCGAAATGTTTCAGCCGCTGCGCTGCGGGTTGCTGGCGGACATTTACGTCGGCGAACCCTGGCGCCGGCGTGGCCTGGGGCGCCGCCTGGTCGAACGGCTCTGCCTCTGGTTTCGCGACCGCGACGTGGCGCATTTTGAGTGGCACGTCAGCGCCAGAAACCGCGAGGCTTTGGCCTTCTGGAAAGCGATCGGCGGCGAGCCGACGATTCTTCGTATGCGCGCCAGCGTGCCGGGAGAGGGATAATGACTGACTTGCTCTACCTTGAAGACAGCTATATGAAAGAATTCACGGCGACGGTGGTCGGTCATGACCTCGACCAGAATGGCGTGATTCTGGATCGCAGCGCATTCTATCCGGGCGGCGGCGGCCAGCAGCCGGACCAAGGCGCGTTATGGGTCGGCGATCGCGAGTATCGCGTGACCAGGATGCGCCGTGGCGGCCTGCACATTATCAACGGCGAATTGCCGCCTGTGGACGGCGCGGTTCGCGGCGTAGTCGATTGGGAGCGCCGCTACAAGATCATGCGCACGCACACGGCCATGCACATCTTGTGCGGCGTCATCTGGCGGGATTACCAGGCCAGCGTCACCGGCGGCAACATGGAGGTGCTGGCCGGGCGCATGGACTTCGAATTCGAGCGATTGCAGCCCGAAGTGATCGGAGAGATACAAGCGAGTATCAATCGCGAAGTGGACGCGGCGCGCCCCGTGACAACCAAGATTCTTCCGCGCGAAGAGGCCTTCCAGATCCCGGACCTGATCCGCACCAAGATCAACCTCTTGCCGGAGAGCATCAAGGAAGTGCGCACGGTCGAAATTGTCGGCTTGGACCTGCAGGCCGACGGCGGGACGCACGTCGCCAATACCAGCGAAGTCGGCAACATCGTCATTACCAAATACAAGAGCAAGGGCGGCATCAACAAGCGCCTCTACGTGGAAATCAGCGACTAATGCGCTACTTGCATCCCGTGCAAGGGCATGAAGAATTCGTCGCCAGCGGTGTATATCGCTTCAGCAAAGACGAGACCCCTTTGGACAAGACCGAAGCGTGGACCATCCACCGGCATGCCGATGGCGAACGCTTCATCCGTATCGACATGGACGCCCGCCGCGAAGAAGGCCGGTCAATCTTGGCGGAAGCGCTTCTAGACCGCTCGGGCCATTTGGCCCGCTTCGATATTCGCTACGAAAACGAGAGCTTCGACGGCGGAATCCGGCATTTGCGCGCCAGTTACCAGGTAGCGGACGAGCGACTGCAGGTGGGCTTCAACTTTAATGGCGCCGAGCGTCAATACAGCGAAGTTGACCTGCCGGCGGACGCGCTAATTGATATCCCGCTGCTGATTTTCCGCGGCGAAACGATTCGCGCCTTGGCCAGCGATGCAGCCAAAGCTCAGTCGATCTTCGTGCCCATGTTTGAGCACGCCCAGCTCTTTCCGGGCAGGCTCCAGCGTACTAGCGAATCAGTCGCTGAAGACGGCGACGAGGTCTTGCGCTTGGGCGGGCGGGCGGTCTCGGCGACGCGTTTCCGATACCGCGATCGCGCCGCGCTCTACTGGATTGACGAACACGGCGTAATCATCAAGCGCGTCAACGCCTTCCGGCAGCAGGAATTCGCCGTGCAAATCAGCAGCTATGTCCCGCCGGAGAACTAGGCCGGCTGCGCAAACTGAAAGACAAGCGACATGCTGAAGCGAATGCAAATCTTCCTCGGGCCGCGCAACTTCCGCGCCTTTGTGGCTTTGCTGGCGATTACCGGCCTGGCCAGCCTGGCGCTCAACGTCCTCGCCGACTCGTCGAGCCGGATTCCCGCCCTGCAAACCCTGCTGCTGCTGGTATTCATTGTCGGCGCCGCTGGCCTCGTGCTGGCGCGCTTGCCATCCGAGGAACGCAAGCGCTGGCTGGCGGTGATCCTGCCGTCGCTCCTGGTCATGGCGGTCGGCTCGCTGGCGGCGCCCCATGTTGCCGGTGTTTTCCTTGGCGCCGGGCTGGGCTGGATGGTGGCGGGCATCTTCATATTCCGGAATACCGGCGGGCCACGCAGCTACAAAGCGGCCGTAAAAGCCATGCGCAAGCGCGACTACGCCACGGCCGTCGCCGAGATGACCGCCCAAATCAAGACCGAGCCGGCGCGCGCCGAGCACTATCGCTTCCGCGCCGAGCTCCATCGTCTGTCGGGCAACTTGAAAGCGGCGCGCCGCGACTATACGCGCATGACCGAACTGGATGCGGATTCCGCCGTCGCCTGGAACGGCTTGGCCGAAGTGGAACTGCAGGCCGGGCGCTTCGACGCGGCGCGAAAGGCGGCGCAGACCGCGTGCAAGCTGGCGCCGGAAGAATGGGTCGCCGCAAATAATCTGGGCATGATAGAAGACCGCCTGTCCAATTACGAAGCGGTGGCGCGCCATCTCTCGCGCGCGCTCGAATTGAAGATACCAGATTCTCGACACAGATTGCTGGCGCATTTATACTTGAATAGGGCATATCAAGGGATGGGTATGCGCGACGCCGCCGAGCGGGCGCTGGCGGCGCTCAGGAGCGAAAAAGCCGGCCTGGAAGAGTGGCAGGTGATTATGAGCGCCGATGAAGCGAAAACCTTGCGCGACGTGCTTGAAGACGACATCGAATTGGCGCGCCGGTTAATTGAAGGCGAGCCGGTCGACGCAGCAGTGGAGTAGATATACGCGCGGCGAAGCCACCGCCCGCGCAACACTCCTTGTGTCGCGCGGCATTTGCTCCCCTCCCTGACTCGTCGGGGAGGGGCCGGGGGGGGGGTGGGTTGGGCGGGGGCGAAGGGGGGGAGGCGCCGTGTGGGTTAGCCG
>VXLV01000126.1 GCA_009841405.1 Chloroflexota bacterium
GTGAAGGGGAGACTAGCCGCGAATCTGCTGGGTTTAAGCCCCCTCCCTCTCTATGGGGGTGGGGGTCGCACTCGTCGACTTTCAATGATTTGCTTGCGGATCCGTTCGTGGTGAGACTAGAAAATACTGAGACCGGCGTCAGCCCGCCTAATTCGGAATCTGATCGATCGGCTCGCCGCGCTCGTAAGCCAGCGCCGTCTGCACCATCTTGTCAAAGGTATATTGCGGCTTGTAGCCGAGCATATCGCGCGCCTTTTCGGTCGAGGCGTCCGCGCCGCGGTAGAAGGGCAGCGTCACGCTCAGATAGGGGCGGCCGGTGGCATCCGCCAGGATCTTCGCCGCGCGGGCGTAACTGATGGCCGGCGGGCCGGTCATGTTAAAGGCTTCGCCGACAGCCGCCTCGCTCTCCAGCGCAAGCAGGGTCCCGGCCACGGTATCGCGCACATCCTGGACGACCAGCCGCCAAGGCCGGCCCTGGGCGTCAGCCGCGGCGCAAACGGCGTCGGGCGTATTCAGCGCCTCGCGCATGACCGCCCTGGTTTCGTCGACATGCTCAGCGCCGAAAAAGGGGATACGATTCTTCGACAGCGTCATGTCAATAAAATAGTTCAGCCAGGCCGGCTTGAGCATGCCCAGGACCTCGTTGGCGGCTTTGATGGAACTGTAGCGCAGGATCGTCGCCGGCATCCCGTACTCGCGAAAATAGGTCAGACAGATCTCCTCCGCCAACAGCTTGGTCAGCGCGTAGATGTCGATCGGCGCCTGGGGCGTGTCTTCGCTGAATGTGACCGGGCGCGTGACGAAGGGATTGTAAGTCTGGTACGTGCTGGCCAGGACAAAGCGCTTCAGCGGCCTGCGCGATGCCAGCGCCCCTTCCAGGAGGCTCATAACGGCGCGAGTGTTGACATCGAGCATTCGCTCTGATGGCGAGCCGCCCTGGGGTATCTGGGCCGCCAGATGAACAATGACATCGACGCCGTCGGCGGCGGCGCGCACGCCTGCGGCGTCGGCCAAATCCGCTTCGATGAGCTCCACATCTAGCGAGGCGAGCTTATGCGCTTGCGGGTCGTCGGGCATGACCAGGCCGCGAATCTCGTAGCCGCGCTCCGTCATCGCCCGCGCCAGGTTGGGCCCAACGCGCCCGCTGATGCCGGTAATCAGTGCCTTCATTTTTTCGCTCCTGTTGTCGTGATCAGGCGGGCGACCTGATAGGTCGCCCCTACAGTTCGCTTGGTGACGCGGGTTATTTTGGCTTTGGACGGAAGGCCTTGACGCGGCTTTCGTCAGTCGTCAGGTAGGCGCCGTCGATAAGGTCGATGCAGTAGGGGATGGCCGGCATGACCGCGTCCAGGCAGTCGCGGATGGCGCTGGGTTTGCCGGGCAGATTGACGATCAGCGCCCGGCCGCGGATACCCGCCGTCTGCCGCGAGAGGATGGCGGTTGGCACAAATTGCAGCGAGACCTGCCGCATCAACTCGCCGAAGCCGGGCATCATTTTCTCGCAGACCGATTCGGTCGCTTCCGGCGTGATGTCGCGCACGGCCGGTCCGGTGCCGCCGGTGGTCACGACCAGGCTGCAAGCCTCATCATCCACCAGGCGAATCAGCGCCGCCTGAATCGCGTCGAGCTCATCGGGCACGACTTGCGCGACCGGCGTCCATTCGTTGGTCAGCACTTCGTCAAGGTAGGCCTGTATCGCCGGCCCGCCCAGGTCTTCGTAAACGCCGCGATAAGCGCGGTCGGACACGGTCAAAATGCCGATGTTGGCGCGCATGGGATTCGCTCCCCTTCATCACATTTGAACGATCTTGTAGGGGCGTCTCGCCGCGACGCCCAACCAATTCCTATCGAGTCGCGCTTTGCTTTCGTATGGATTGACGCCCCTATCTTAGCTATACTGGCGCGCGTTAGGCAATGGGAGCGTATGTAATATGAGCGAAAGCAAGGACCTGAAAGCGCTGGTCGAGGGCGATGACGGCATCAGCGTCTTGCGCGGCGGCGGCAAGAAGCGCGATTGGAACGGCATCCATTACAAGACGGGGCTGTCGAGCAAGAATGTCAACGCCAAGGAATTGTCGATCAACGTGGCCACCATCCCGCCCGGCGGCGTCGCTTACGCGCATATCCACGTCGACTTCGAGGTGATGCTCTACATCGTCGAGGGCGATGTGCGCCACGAATACGGCGAGGGCTGCAAGCAAGTCGTGGATAATACCGCCGGCGATTTCATCTTCATCGAGCCCGGCGTCCCGCACGAGGTCTTCAACCTCAGCGACACTGAGCCGGTGGTGGCTTTCGTGGCGCGCTCGACCGCGGACGAGTGGGACAAGATTATCAACTACGACCGGAACGCGGCGGGTTAGTCACGGGCGAATCAAGATCTACGGCTGTAGGGGCGACCTATCAGGTCGCCCGTATTCAGATGTACGCGCTCGGGCGACTTGGTAAGTCGCCCCTACACTTCCATCTTGTCGGGTTCAGGCTTGAATGCGGCTTGGCCGCCGCGCACCTATCCCCGCCAGAAAGCCTCGTTCAGATACTTGTAGGCATTATCCGGGAATAGCGTCACCACCGTACCGGGCTGCTCTCGCTCGGCCAGGTCCTCCGCCACGCGCATGGCGCCGACCATCGCCGCCGCCGCGCTGATGCCCACAAGGTAGCCCTCTTCGCGCGCCAGCCGCAGCGCCATGGCGTGCGCCTCCTCGGTGCGCACGGACAGTTGACGGTCGGCCAGACGCCCATCGTAGATGCCCGGTTGAATGGCGGTCGCCATGTGCTTCAGTCCCTCCAGGCCGTGGAAAGGCGAATCCGGCTCGACCGAGACGATCTCCACGGCCGGGTCAAATTCCTTTAGCCGCCGCCCCGTGCCCATCAGCGTGCCGCTGGTGCCCAGGCCGGCCACGAAGTGCGTCGCCTGCCCGCGCGTCTGACGCCAGATCTCCACGCCGGTGCCCTCGTAATGCGCCTGCCAGTTGGCGGGATTGTTGTACTGGTCGGCATAGAAGTAGCGCTCCGGCTCGCGCGCGGCCAGGGCGCTTACCGCTTGCAGCGCGCCATCGGAGCCTTCGAGCGGGTCGGTGAATTCCAGGTCGACATCGTAGGCGCGCAGGATCGACACGCGCTCCGGGCTGACGTTCTCCGGCAGCAGCAGCTTGACGCGGTAATCTTTGGCGGCGGCGATCATGGCGTAGGCGATGCCGGTGTTGCCGCTAGTGCTGTCGAGGATGGTCTTGCCGGGGCGCAGGCGTCCGTCGGCTTCGGCGCTGCGGATGATGTAGTAAGCGGCGCGGTCTTTTACGCTGCCGCCGGGGTTCTGCCACTCGGCTTTGGCCAGGACGCGCACGGGCGCTGGCAAATCCCGCGTGACGCGCCGAAAACTCAAGAGCGGCGTATTGCCAATCTGCCGCTCTATATGCCGCGCGGCGTCGTCGAGGTCGGCTAGTGAGTCCAGGTCGGCTGTTAAGGTCATACGCTGTCAATTTCCCGGTTTCAACAAAAAAGTCAACTGGCGGGTACGCGCGTGGCGGGCTTCCGATTTACGGCGCCTCGCTCGCCTCTGCCAGTTGACCATGTGCTCTCGCGCTAATTTGCGGCTGTTATCTCAGGCGGCTGGGCTCCCTGCACTGACAACAGCAACAACAAGTATGTCTCACGACGCGGATCTCCCGATCACTTACGCTATCCGAGAGCATAGCGACGGACGCGCGATCTGTCAATTGCCCGGCAGATTTGACGCCGGACAGTCGCGTCCGTGTCTCTGCGATCTCTCTTCTTTGAAACTCGCCCAACCTCCAATTTCAATCCCGACGAAAGCCGTAGGGGCGAGCCGATGGGTCGCCCGAAATCTATGCCCTAACCAGTGGGCAGCGGGCGAGCCAATGGCTCGCCCCTACAATAGTCGCGTAGTTGGTTACTTATTTGCTGTGAGCCGCGTGGAGAATTGCGAGCGCCTGTGGTTAATGATCAGCGCTGGCTGCCCTCACGACGCCGGGCCGCGCAGGTTCATCAGCGGCAAGGGCAGCATATTCGAGGGGTAAGCCACAGGCAGGCGCTGGCCCAGGTCTTCGTTGTACCAGCCCACGTAGACGGCGTGTTCGCCTTGATAGCCCGGCGGCAATTTGAACGCGTGCCGCGTGACAAAGGCTTCTTCGGCATTGAGGAAGCCCACCGGAACAGCCGGTATGCCGTCGCGCTGCCATACTATCTCGAAGGGCGCGCCTTCTTGATAGGGCTCCGCGAGGACGATCGCGAAGACGCGCCAGGCGCCGCTGATCGGCGCGACAAGCCGCCACTCGAGGTCAAGAATGTGGCCCTCGCTTAGGCGAAAAGCGTTCAGGCGGATCGCGTCGCCGAATACTGTGCCCTGGCTCGTGGCGTCATCGCCGAGCAAGTGGAGGTCTGCGCCGGAGACGAAGGCGCCGAGCGGCAGAATGAAGGATGCGGCTTCCTCACCCGATTCCAGCAGCGGCCGTATATCAGAGCCATCGGGAAAGGGATACCAGCCGATGTGCAGCTGCATGGTGGAAAAGCCCGGCGCGTCCTTTGGAATCTGCAAAATGTAATCGTCTTTGTAGATCTGCCCGGGCTGCCACCAGGTCGTGGGCAACGATCCCCAGCCCGGGAAGGTATCGACGGTCGCGATCGCCTCGCCATCGGCGTTCAGAAGGGTAAGGAAGAGCGCTTGCAAGTCTTGTGTCTGCGCCAGCGGCTGCCAGTAAAGCGTGACGGGAATCTCGTCCCCGGCTGTCCAACGGCGCGGCGCGGGCAAATGGTAGCCGACCAGGCTGGTATCGCCCCAGCGAACCTGGGTCGGCAGGGCGTCCGCCGGCAACTGATCGACGACGGGCGGATGGTCGTAATTGGGCGCGATATATACGATCGGCGCGATAGCCGCGAACAAGAACATCGGCAGCGCGATCACCAGCGGCGGTATCCGCAGCGTGACCAGACCCAGCGCCAGCAGCAGGCTGATCGAGGTGATATAGGGGAATAGCAGCCGCCCGGTGCTTGCGCTGGTCTGTGAGGACCACCAGATGAGCATGGCTCCGCCTAGAGCCAGCGCCAAGCCGAGGAAAAATACGGCGCTCAGCGCGAAGGACCGGCGCCGATTGCGCGCCATGAACAGTACCAGGCCGACCGCGCCCAGCAGGCTCAACCCATCCATCGCGAGATAAAAGAGCTTGTGCGTCAGGATGCTGAAAGCGCCAAATAGCGCCCAAAAGCTGATGCGCAGGCCCTCAAACTCCTCGCGAATGAGACGGCCCGGGCTGATGTTCCGTCTGCCAAAATTGTCCAGCATCGCGCCTGTACCGAATAGCTCGCCGTACAGGTTTAGATTACGCAGGTACCACCAGCCGGAAAGCGCCAGCCAGCAACCCAGCATCAAAAGGCCGAGCGTGAGGAAGCCGCGCCAGTCGCGGCTGCGATAAAAAACGTAGCAGCCGGCGAGGGCTGCCGTCGCGCCCAGCACCAGGCCGTTCAGCTTCGTCAGCGCCGCGATGGCGACCAGCAGCGCCAGGATCAGGCTGCGCCGCGTCTGAAAGCCTTCGCGCAGCATCCGCAGCATCTGCCAGGCGATCAGCGCTGTCAGCATCGAAACCGGTGGATCATTGCTTACCGAGGCCGAGATAAAAATGAACATCGGGTTGAACGCGACCAGCGACGCCGCCAACACAGCGAAGCCTGTACGCTCGGGCATCACCGTTCGCGCCGATTGGTACACCGCGGCCACCGTCACCGCGCCCATGGCTAGCGTCAGCGCGCGAATCACGTACAGCGCCAGCGACGTCCCCCTCAGGTCGGGCGGATATGGCTGCCGATAGAACACCAGGTTTCGATTGCCAAGCCGCTCTGGAACGCCGGCGATTACCAGCGGATTCGGCTGATAATAGTCATCGAATTCGGCGGTATCCATGACCCGCCAGATGGCGGCCATGACGAGGTAGTACAGAGGTGGCTGGCTGGCTTGCTGTCTGTACACCGTGTCTTTGCTGGGCGACTGCACCGGCAACTGTCCGTGCTTCGCTATCCAGTTGATCAGCGCCACGTGCCGCTCGGTATCGGAGGCTTCAAAGTTCGGCGAAGCAAACAGATACACAAGTCCGACGCAGAAAAAGACAAGGGGCAGCAACCAGTGATAGGGCGCCTCTCGCCATACCTTGCGGAGGGTCTTAAGCGGTGGCATATTTGTTGCTCTGGCAGGCAAATGCTCTCACAAGATAATCCCGACCGCGACTGACAGCCAAAGGGAATTCTAGTGGCTTATGCGCCGTGCCGCGCGTGCTAAAATGAGCAATCAGGATACGAGAGCGGAAGGATAGCAGAGCATCATGAGAATCGCGGTTTTTGCGGATATTCATGGCAACTTGCCGGCGCTGAACGCGGCGCTCGCCGATATGGACGCCGCCGGCGGATTCGACCTTTACTGGTGCCTTGGGGATTTGGCGGCCCTGGGCGGGCAGCCGCGCGAATGCGTGCAAAGACTCTTGCAGCTGCGGGAGGCGCAAGGCGAAGACAAAGTCAAGATCATCGGCGGCAACACCGACCGCTACCTGGTCACCGGCGAGCGTATGCCCGCGAAACCGGCGGAGAATGCGGCTGAGTTTGCCGCCCAGCGCGCCGGCAGCCAGCAGCTGAATACCGTCTTCGCCTGGAATCTGCAGCAATTGGACTGGACGGACTACGACCTGCTGCGCCAGATTGTGGGCGCCGAATTGCGGCAGGACGTGCCCGGCTACGGCCGCGTCATCGGCTTCCACGCCGTGCCCGGCGACGATGAGGCGATGTCGTTGGCGCCCGACAGCGCCGACGAAGAGGCGGCTGACGCGCTGCTGGATCGCCAGGGGCGGCTGGCGCTCTGCGGGCATACGCACCTGGCGATGGACCGCGCGGTCGGCGCCTGGCGCGTCATCAATCCGGGCAGCGTTGGGCTGTCGTACGGCAACCCGGGCCAGGCTGAATGGGCGCTGCTGGAATGGCAAGCCGGCGCGCTCACGGTCGAATTCAGGCGCGTGCCGTATGCTGTGGCGGAGACGCTGCGCGCGTGGGATGCTCTCGGCTATCCCGAAAATGACTTTATCGCGCCGCGTCTGCGCGGCTAGCAGCTTGCATCTGAGACAACCAATATGAATAGACGACTCTTCCTTGGGATCGGTTTCGCCGTCTGGCTGTTGGCGACTGTCGTATTTCGCCTGGCGGGTCAGCTATTCTTCCGGCCCGACCAGCCGCTGCCGCTTACGCTGCTTTGGTTGGCGACGGCGGCTGCGATGGTCGTAATCGCGCGATTGCTGTTCAGCTGGCGGGAGTTGGCTCGCGCCCAGCGATTCGAGGCGGCGGCGCTATTGGTCGCGCCCGGCATGGCGCTGGACGCCGTCGCCATTGAGCTTTTTGTCGATGTTTTTCCCAATATGCCGCCAGACTCCGCTGGCAGCTTCGGCGCTTGGCTACTCATCGCCTATGCCAGTGTGCTGATTGCGGCAATCTTGCCTTCTGAGGCGAACTAGCCGTCCACAACGCGAATCCGCGGCCGGCGCAGCCAGAAGCCGATGGCGTAGAGCGCCATGCCAGCGGCGACCGCCAGCTGGCAGATCAGCCAGACGCGCGTCAGCGGCAGCATCAGCTCAAGCTCGGCGGCGGGCGCCAGATCAGGCAGGTAAATCTGCAGAACGCCGCGGCAGACTAGAACGATGCTGGACAAGCCGACGCCGAAGCCGATCAGCCAAAAGGGCGCGTAACCGGTGACGCGCAGATTGTCGCCGCGCAGGGCCGCCGCCGCCTCGTTGACGAAGCCCAGCACGACCGCCAGGCTGACCCAGCCCCCCAGCCACTGCTGTGCCGCCGCCAGGTCCGTGCCGCGCATGGCTTCCGCGATGCCGGGCTGGACGCTCAGCGCGCCCAGGAAGCCGCCGCCGACCAGCCAGAGAATCGTCGCCAGCGCGATCCAGTGCGGCGCGAGCGTGGCGTTTTCGTTCCGATTGCGAAGGGCGCGGGCGCTGTGGCTGGCGAGCAGAACAAACGCAAGGGAAATCAGCGGCGCCGCGGCCAGGCTGAGGGCGGCAGGCATGATCAGGCGTCCCAGGCTGATCATGCCCCCGCCGAGGAAGACGAGGACTCCGGTAATGCGCAGCCCCCCATCCGCCCAATCACGATCGAGGCGGCTGTAGCGCGGGATCAGCCAGAAGACGACGCTGATACTGCATAGGACGAAGGCGACCTGGACTTGAAAGGCCGCGTTCAAGTCGGCGAGGCGCTGGTCACCCAGCATGGCAAGCGCTGAGCTTTGAGCGGCCAGCAGTAGGCCGATGCGCCAGCAGCGCAAGAAAGTCGACGATGGGCGCAGGCGCAAACTCCAGACCAGCGCAACGAGCAAAACGAGCGCGGTCATGCCTTCGGCGAGTGGCGCCTGGCCGAACCCGCTGAGCGCCAGGCTCGCGCCGACGCAGACCAGCCAGATCCGCCCGAGCGCGCCCGTGAGTGACCCGTCGTCCGCCATCATGAGACCGGCCGCCAGGAAGCCGGTCAGCAGCAGCAGCTTGAACGTTTGCTCGGTGAAGCTGTCCACGCGCGCCGCCCAGACACCCAGCGGTTGCGCCGGCAGCTGATTCAGCGCCGCCAGCAGCAAGCCCAGGATGTAGGGCAGCAGCAAGGCGACCGCGACATTCAGCAGCTGATAGATGAGCGCGCCGCGGGGCGAAAGCTGGATCATGTGGCGCGTCATTCGCTGAGGGGCGCCAGGCGATAGACTTCAGGCCGGCCGTGGCCGAAGATTTCGTCAGCGATGAATTGCCGCTCGTAACGCGCGTCGACGACCGCCAGCAAGTCTTGGATGCCATAATTGTCGGCGCGGATCAGCGCGGGAAAGACCACGATCCAGGTTGGCGGATCATCCGCCCACTCAGCGGCGAGGCGCTGGCGCACTCGCTCGGGGCGGAAATACCAGCGCCAGCCTTTGACCCACAAGCCCGGCGCCGGCATGCCCGTCAGCGGATGAAGCTGCGGCGTGCTGTCCGTTTCGGGCAGCGCGAAAAGGGTGTCGCCGGCGTCTTTGCGCTGGTTGAGCTCCGCGGCCAGCGCCTCGAATTCGTCATAGCCCAGAATGGCCCCCGGCCCCAGCGGAATGTGCAAATAGCTGGCGGCGCCGGTCCAAAGCCAGCCGATGCCGATGCCGATGCTCAGGCCGGCCAGCGCCAGGCGCGGCGCATCCCAGGAGCGCCACCTTGAAAGTTCAGGCAGCGCTCTTGCAAGCACAATACCGGACATGACCGCGGTGAAAGGCAGATGCCCCATGGCGTGGATTTCACCGAAGCGCGGATATAGCACGACCAGCGTCGCCAGCCAAATCAGCGGGAGCAAGAGCTGACGCTTGGCCGCGCCCCGCAGCGACAGCAGGACAAAGGGGAATACCAGCATATTGCTCAGCAGCAGCTTGCGCAGCAGATCGCCGTCGAGCGGCACGCCGTCCATCGTGCCGCTCAGATTGAAGGTCCAGTTCCAGTAGATGTAACTTTCCCACAGGCCTTGCGCCAGCAGCGTCAGCCACTGCAGTAGGGGCAGCGCCAGCGCGCCGGCGGCGAAGACAAGCGTGGTTTGCCGGCGCCGTTCGCTTAGCAGCAGCCAGCAGCCCGCGAGGGCGACAGCCAGCCAGGCATGCTGCTTGAAGAGCGTCGCCGCGCCCATCAGCAGGCCCATGAGCAAGACTTGCCGCGGCGCGGGACGCTCGGGGCGGCGGAAATAAATCAGCAGGGCGGCCAGCAAACAAAACGCCAGCAGCGTGTCGAAATAGAACAGGACATTGCCGTAGACCGGCGTCCACCAGGCCCAAACCAGGGCGGCAAGCAAACCCGCCGATGACGCGCCCGCGAGCCGTTGCGCCAGCCAGTAAATCATGACGGTCAGCGCGGCAATCAGCAGCGTATTCAGCAACTTGACCAGCAGCGCCGGATCGATGTTCACCAGGCGCTGAGCGGCCGCGCCTAGCAGCGAGCTGCCCGGCGCGTGCTGCTCCCAGATCGTGTCGAAGAGCGGGTTGCCCCGGTTCATCATCCACGGAATCGCCACCTGGCCCGAATGCGCCGCCGGCGAGAGCCAAAAGAGGTGGCTGAGGACCTGCGCGAAGAGTAAGAGAATCAGCAAGCGGCGCGCCAAAGCGTTCTACTCCCGACTAGCAAGCGAGGCGATTTGCGCGCACATCGTAGCAGACGGGCGGGAACGCTGTCTACGTTGGACGGCTGCGCCGACGAGTGCGCGGCGGCTTGCCCCGGCATTCGCTCACGCCGCGCGTTCTACAAATTCTTTAACCACAGAGATCACAGAGACCACAGAGAGTCTGGCTAGGAATAGTTTGACCACTACTCTGCCATTTGTCTCTGCGCCCTCAGTAATGCCAAGTTAGTCGTGCGAAAATCTGGCCCGCGAGAAGCGCTCCCCT
>VXLV01000162.1 GCA_009841405.1 Chloroflexota bacterium
CCCCCCCCCCCCCCCCCCCCCCCCCCCCCCCCCCCCGCCCCCCCCCCCCCCCCAATCTTAGGCTCTTCCGAGCCCTACTGACACTTACAGTCTTGGTCGTCCTGTTCGCCATGCAGTACAGCGCGGCGTCAGCGCAGTCGGGGAGAGTAACTTGTAGTCAATACTTGACCCCCGCAGGTGTACAGCAATCCGTCTGCCGGGAAGTCTCGGAGTACTTCTCGGAGAACATTGCGGCCGGTTTCAGGTGGCTGGATGAGGTACAGAAGCGCAGTAAGGAAGCGCGAAGCACCGGTGGCGATTGGGATGTGCCCGATTTAGAAGATTTCGGCTACCGATGCCCGGACGACGCGGGTAATTGCCCGACAAGGTGGATTCCCAGCCCAGGCGGCGTCGACGGATTGTCGGACCCGACTCGCTTCGCCGGAACAGACACCTTCTACGGCCAAAACCACTTCGGCCGCAACACCCATTTTCAGCGGATCAGCGGAGCGGGCATCGGCGTCCAATCAATCGTGGATCAGAATCCCATTGACGCGGTTGATGTCTGGGGCGACGGCGCGGCATCCGGCGGGACCGTCTGCTTCAGGGGAGAGGGCAGAATGCTCTACGTGAATACCGCGGTCTGGCCCCGAACCCAATCCCAGCTGGAAACCCGCGAGCATGGCGGCGGGCCTTACGAGGCCGAAGACGGATCGACGCAGATAGCGCCCGTAGCGAAGACCTGCGCGCGGATTCCCAATCGCGGCCAGGTGATTTTCTTGCCGTCTGAGGAATAGGCGGCCATTTTCACCTGTCGCGACGGTCGGGCTGTTGCGAGAGTTTTTCAGCTTGCCCGGCCGGCGACATCAAGCACGGCGTGCAGCAGCACATTGCAGACGGCTTCGAGGTCTTCAGGCTCGGCGCTTTCCGATTCGTGGTGGCTGACGCCGTCCTTGCAGGGCGCGAAGAGCATGGCCGTCGGCGCGCGCCTGGCGACGTAGCAGGCATCGTGGCCGGCGCCGGACGTGATGTAAGTGTGCGAGACGCCGAGCCGCTCGCAAGCGCGCTTGACAGCGGCGACGCAGCCCGGGTCAAATGCCACCGGCTCGGTATATGAGATTTGCTCAAGCGAGAGCTGCAAGCCGATATCGGCGGCCGTCACGGCGCAGACCTGGCGCAGCGCGGCGTCCATGGCTGCCAGCGTATCGGCGTCGGGATGGCGCAGATCGACGGTGAAATCGACCGCGCCCGGGATGACATTGCGGGAGCCGGGGCCGACCGCGACCTGACTGCCGACTGTGCCGCGGGCCAGGGGCGCGTGTTCATGGGCGATGTCGTCGACCGCCTGCGCCACTCGCGCCAAGCCCAGCAGGGCATTGCGCCGGCCAACCATCGGCGTTGAGCCCGTGTGCGAGGCGAAGCCCTCCAGCTTGATGTCATACCAGCGGAATCCCTGCGCTGCGTTCACCACGCCGACTGCGATGCCTTCCGCGTCCAGGATGGGACCCTGCTCGATATGACACTCGAAGAAGGCGGAGAATTCATGGTCGCGCAGGGACGCCTCGCCGTGATAGCCGATGCGCTTGAGTTCGTCGAGCACGGTCGCGCCCGTATCCACTGCCCGGCGGGATTGCGCCCAGTCCAGGTCGAAGACGCCACCATAGACACCGGAAGCCAGCATCGACGGCGCGAAACGCGCGCCCTCTTCGTTGGTCCAGTTCACGACTTCCAGCGGCGCGGCGGTCGTGACGCCGTGGTCGTTCAGCGTGCGGATGACTTCCAGGCCGGCCAGCACGCCGAAAACGCCGTCAAAGCGGCCGCCGAAGGGCTGAGTATCGAGGTGGCTGCCCATGCCCACTGGCGCGCGCCCAGTTTCTGTTCCGGCGCGGAAAGCGAACATATCGCCCATTTCGTCGACAGTCAGCGACAGGCCGGCGTCGCGGCGCCAGCGGTCGAAGAGGTCGCGGGCGTCCTTGTCCTCATCGCTGAGCGTGAGGCGGTGGCTGCCGCCCTTGGCAGTGGCGCCGATGCGCGCCATCGCCATGATGCTGTCCCAGAGGCGTTCGCCGTCGATGCGGATGTGATCGGTCATCGCTCTTCTCCGGAGGGCGACCTAATAGCTCGCCCCTACAGATTTTGCTGCCGCGCGGCCTCAGCCGCCAGTAAGAAGCGGGTCCTTGGCGCGGGTCTGCCGGTCGCGCAGGCTCGCGCGCAGGCGCTGCGCCAGTTTTTCGTAGACGGGCTGGTCAATCAGATTGATTCGCTCGTGTGCGTCCGCGGCCAGGTCAAACAGCTGCCAGGTTTCCTCGCCGTTAACGACTGTTTGAATCAGCTTGTTTCGCTCGTCCTTGATGCTGCGCTGCCAGGGCTGGCCTCGGGGATGGCCGAAGACGCCTTGATAAGCGGAGAAAATCTGGCGCCGGTGTTTGGTCGTGACGCGGTTGAGCAGGGCGGCCAGGCTATGCCCGTCACAGTCTTCGGGCACGTCGATGCCCGCCAGTTCGAGCAGGGTCGGATACATGTCGAGCAGGTATAGCAGGGCGTCGCAGCTCATACCGCGGGGAATGCCGGGCCCGCGCATGATGAGCGGGATGCGCATGCTGTGGTCGTAGAGATTCTGCTTGCCCATCAGCCCGTGCTGGCCGACGCCCAGGCCGTGATCAGAGGTGTAGATGACGATGGTGTTTTCGCTCAACCCGCGCGCGTCCAGCGCAGCGAGTATGCGGCCGATGTCCATGTCCATGTGCGAGATCATGCCGTAATAGTCGGCGATGTGGCGTTTGATCTCGTCTTCGCCGCGCGGGTAGCCGGCCAGAAGTTCGTCGCGGATATCGCGGATGCCGATATCAAAGGGGTGTTCCGGGACAAAGTTGGGCGGCAACTGGATATCTTCCGGGTCATACATCTCGTCGTAGGGCGCGGGCGGCGTGCGCGGATCGTGGGGCGAGGTGAAGGCAATGTAAGCGAAGAAGGGCTGATCGTCCTCGTCGCCGCGCGCGTTAAGAAAGTCGATCATTTCGTCGCTGAAGATTGTGGTGGAGTAGCCATCGGCGATGTAGCTGTCTTCGGGCGGATAGTCGCCGGCGGGGTCGAAGTCGTTGACGGGCATGGCGAACTGATCGTCCATGCCGCCGAAGAAGACCTTGCCGCTTTCGCCGAAGCAGCGCGCGTAGCTGCCGCGGCGATTATGCCACTTGCCCGTGCCGAAGGTCGTGTAGCCGTTCTGCCGCAGCAATTCGGGCAGCAGCGGCGCGTCATCGGGCAGGGGGTCTGGCGTGTCGAAGAGGCCGCGTCCTGTCATCAGCATGCCGCGGCTGGGCATGCAGACCGCGCCCGAAGTCGAGCCCATGATATGCGCCTGGGTGAAGCAGGTTCCATCAGCGATCAGCTTGTCGAAGACGGGCGTCGATACCGCTTCAATACCGAGCGCGCCCAGGGCGGAGTGGCGGTGGTCGTCGGCGATCATGAAGAGGAAGTTGGGTCTGGTCATGCGGCCTGCCTTTTGGCAATTGTCTCTACTTCCATGATACTGTTTGCGATTCGGGCTGGCAAGCTTTGCGAGCGCTGCAATGGACAAGCCCGCGCTCAAGCCGTCATCAGAATTTAAGAATTCTGTGCTAAGCTTGGCGCATGTCACTCGATAATGATAGCAGGGGATTCGCATGATTCGATTTGTGGCGCTCGCGCTACTCGCTATGATCATTTTGGCGCCGGCGGCCGCGCAGACGCCGCAAGCCGCATTGACCTTGCAGCACGATGGCGGCGTCGTGACGGCCGCCTGGAACGCGGACGAAACCAGGATCCTCAGCGCGACCGAGCGCGGGCTGGTCCAGGTCTGGTCGGCTGCTGATGGCGCGCAGCTGCTTGAGATTTCTCACGGCGGCGAACCGGTCACGCACGCGCTCTGGATGCAAGACGGCGCGGCGATCCTGTCCGCCGATGAAAGCGGAAAGGTCCTGCTGAGCGCGGCGGAAGACGGCGCGCAGCTGCTGAGCTGGCAGCTTGATGGCATGCCGCTCGCCTTGACGCCGAATGCCGCCGGGACTGCGCTGCTGGCGATGACGCGCGCGGGCGCGGGCGCGATATTGTCGCTGACTGACGGCGAGCGCCTGGTCGATTTCGTGGCGCCGGTCGCAGTCAGCGGCGCGGTCTGGAGCGCTGACGAAAGCCAGGCGCGCGCCTGGACCGAAGACGGGCGGATCTACGTCTGGGATCTGGCCGGTGGCGCCATGTCGAGCTTTGACTTGCCCAGCCGCGGCATGCTGCTCGGCGTGGACTGGAGCGCGGATGACAGCAGGCTGCTGGCTTGGTATACGAATGGGACGGTCAACGTTTACCGGACTGAAGGCGCGGGCGTCAGCGGACGCGCGATCAGTGGCGTGCGCCACAACAGTTTCGTGCAGCGGGCAATTTGGTCGCGCGATGAGTCGCTGGTGATGTCCTGGGCTGGCGATGACACGGTGCATATCTGGTCGGTCGCCGGCGGCCGTTCGCAGCAGGTATACCGCCACGAAGACTGGGTGATCGGCGCGCGCTGGGATCCGGCGGAGACGCGCGTGCTCTCCTGGTCGCATATCTACGTCTACTTGTGGGAGAGCGAAACGCAGTGGCGGCGCTTCCGGCACGGCAATTTGGCGCGCGGCGCCGTCTGGAACAGCGCTGCGACGCAAGTCCTGTCCTGGTCGTGGGATGGGACGGCGCGCGTCTGGGATGTCTGAGGCGGGCTATTTCTACCCCTTCCCCGAATCATCAAGGAAGGGGAGCGTCGGCGAGTGCGAAACGGTAGTCAGACGGCGACTTTTCTAGTTGCCATGACTTTTGCTGACAGCATATTGCCGTGGTTTCATCCCAGAATTGGAATGCTAAGCAAATCTTAGAGCATCAAACCGGCAGCGGTCACGACCAGCAGGGGCGTGAGCACGCCGATCAAGACACCGGCCATGATTTGCAGCGTCGTGTGCCGCCGCAGCACAAGCCGCGCCAACACCACCAGCAGCAGCAGCGGCAGAAATAGCAGGCCCTGGGCAAAGCCGAACAAGAGCGTTGTCGCGGCGATGACGCTCGACAAGGCCATGGCGTGCAGGCTGACTTTCATGTAGAAGGTGGCGGCCAGCATAATGGTCAGCTCGACGATGCTGACCAGCACGACCAGCAGCAAGACGGGCCCGGCGTCGTATCGCAAGTAAACGAGGCCAGTGAGGATGCCGCCAACGATGGCGATGGAGTAGGGGATATAGCGTTCATTGCTCTCGCGCATGTGCATATCGCTGATTTTGCCGTTGCGCACTTTGTAGGCCACGAAGAGCATCGGCGCGACGCAGATCGTCAGCGCGAAGAGAGATGCGAAAACAAAAGCGTGGTTGACGCCGCGCAGATAGGACGTGGCGTACACCCACAGAGCCCACACCACGGGCGGGCTCAGCAGCAGCGAAACGGCATGCGCCCAGAGTTTTTCTTCGCCTTGCACACGATGACGGAGCGCTGCAGGCAGCGGCAAACGGATGTCCATGCGTTCGACTCTTGTCGCGACTTTGCCCAATCATTATAGCAGTCTAAAGGCGAGAGTCGCCAAGTTGTCGGTTTGAACAGTAGAGCAATCTCTTCAACGCCAATCGAAGTCCGATGTCACCTGAATCTGGAAAATGTAGCGGCGTCTCGCCGAGACGCCCGTCCAAAGCGCCTTCGATTCGCGGGCAATTCAGCGTGGCTTGGCGGGATCGAGTAAAGCCAGCAATCCCGTCGGGTACAGCGGCGGCGCGTCCGGCGCGCGGAAGGAGTCCAGGCGCTTCCAGCCGGCCTCGTAAAGGATGTCGCCGTCATCCGTCCCTTGCACCGTGAAATCGTCGCGATTCAGGGCCGGGTCGCGAAAGCGGCCGTCGTAAATCATGACAATTTCGTGGCCCGGCGCCCCCTCGTAGGTGAAGATATTTTCGAGCGTCCCAAGATACTTGAGGTCGGCGACTTCTGCGTCGATCTCTTCGCGAACCTCGCGAATGACTGCGTCCGCGCCGCGCTCCCCAAATTCAATCTTGCCGCCGATGGGCCGGAAGAAGGTCTGCTTTGCGCGCGAGTCGTGGCCCTGCGAGACGAAGATCTGGTCGCCGCGGCGAAAGACGCAGAGCGCCAGCGGGCGAATCCGCGGTTTTTTCTTGCGTTTGGCCATAAGTTGTTTCCGGATTTGTCCCGTGTCGGGCGACCTGATAGGTAGCCCCTATGGCGGCTTGTTTTGGAGCGGTTACTCGGCTTCAAAGCGCGTGCCCAGCGCTCGCGGCGGGTCAGAGCGCAGGAAGGCGCGCAGACGGCGCTGCACCGCGCGCGGCATATACTGCAACAGGCGCTCGGTGAGGCCGCCGCTGACGATGAGCAGGGTGACGATCATCAGCAGCCAGGGCAGCGTATTGAGCAGGACGAAGGGAAAGCTGATCTCCTGGCCGAAGATCCAGAGGCCGTTGGTCTGTATATAGCCGGAGATCGCGCGCAAGGCGGCGAAGAGGTATGCGCCGAGCACGACGCGGAAAGGATGCCAGCCGCCGAAGATGACGATTGCCAGCGCGATCCAGCCGTCGCCTTGCATGGCGGGCGGGCTGGACCAGCCGGGCTTGACGTTCAGCGAGTAAGCGGCGCCGGCCAGGCCGACCAGCGCGCCGCCGACGAAGGTGTACCAGTAGCGCAGGCGCTGGACGGGCGCGCCGCGTGCGTAGGCCGCCTCGGGCCGCTCGCCGATTGCGCGCAGCGCCAGCCCGCCGCGCGTGCGGAAGAGCCAGAACCAGACGACGAACATCAAAATATAGCTGAAGTAGACGAGCAGATTTTGCTGGAAGAATACGATGCCCAGCACCGGGATTTCCTCCAGCACTGGGATTGCGAAGCGCGTAATCTGCGGGCCGGGGATGCGCGTGTAATCCGCGCCCAGGAAGCGCGCCAAATCCGCCGCCAGCAGTGTCAGGACGAAACCGACAGCGACCTGATCGCGGCGGAGTTTGATGCTGGAGAAGCCCACCAGCAGGGCGATCAGCGCGCCGACCAGCATGGCCGCGGAGATGCCAACCGCGAGCTGCGCCGGCAGATCGAGCACGCCCGCTTGCTGCGCGGTCCAGGCAGCGGCGAATCCCGTCACCGCGGCCAGCGCCAGGCTGCCGTCAAGCGAGAGGTTAACGACGCCGGCGCGCTCGGTGATGGTCTCGCCCAGGCTGGCGATCACCAGCGGCGTGGCCGTGCCGATGATGCTGCCGAGGGTGTTGAGGAATTCTTCGTTCATCCAGGAAATTCACCACAGAGACACAGAGAACACAGAGAAAAATGATTGAAGGACAATCCGTCTGACACCTTCTTTCAGGACGCGAACATTGAAATTGATGAGCAGACCCTTTCTGAGTTCCATTAGTCGCAAGTAAGTCATGAGTTACGCGACATGGATTTCGTCCAATCTTCTGACGGACTTCAGTTCTACGACTACAGCGCCTTCCACAACGATGTCGGCGTACATATTGCCGATTTCCTTACCTTTGTACGCGACGTTCACTTTCTGCTGACGCTCATAATTCATCTTCCGATCCTGCAATTCGATGCAAAAGGCGTCCTCGAACAGTTCTTCCAAAAGGCCAGGGCCGAGGGATCGATGCACTTCTATAGCTGTGCCAATTATCTTGTGCGTCAGAGGATCCTTTTGACCTTCATTGTTCATATTGCTCTACCCTTGATTTCTCTGTGCTCTCTGTGTCTCTGTGGTGAATCTCTTTTTCCGGGAAGAAGACCTCTTGCACACCGTGAAACAGAATCACGAAGAGCACCAGCATGCCTTGCAGGACGCCGGCCAGCGAAGAATCGAGCTTGAGCGAGGGCGCGATCTGCAGGCGCGTGCTGCCGGTGAGGATGGCGGCGAAGGCGAAGGCGATCAGCGGCACCCAGAGCAAGCGGATGCTCAGCAGCAGCACGACCAGCAGGCCCAGGAAGCCGATGCCGCCCGATGCCAGCGGGCGCAGATTGTCAAACGTAAAGAGGACGCGGTAAGCGCCGCCGATGCCCGCCAGCGCGCCGCAGACAAAAAAGGCGCTCATGGAGGCGCGCTCGGTGGCCACGCCCAGCAGCAGGGCCGAGCGCATATTCGCGCCGACCGCCTTGAGGTTCAGCCCCCAGCGCGTGGCGTTGAGCAGGATCATGACGATGAGAAAGGCGGCGATGACCAGCGCGATCATGAAGAGATTGACCGGGAATGTCGGCGAGAATTCGGGCAATAGCGCCGGCGTTGGGAAGGGTTCAGTGCCTTGGGCAGAGCCGCCGATGCGCGGCTGCCAGGGGCCGGAGATCAGATAGATCGAGATGACATTGACGAGCGCGTTCAGCGCCACGCCGCCGAAGATCTCATTGACCCCCAACCGAATCTTGAGGAAGCCGACCACAAAGCCCCAGAACATGCCGCCCAGCGCCGAGAGCGCGATGAGCATGACGTTAAGCAGGGGCGAGAGGCTTTCGGGCAGCAGCAGGTATTGCGCGCCCCAGCTGGCGAAGACCGCGCCCATCATCATCTGGCCTTCGACGCCGATATTCCACAAGCCGGCGCGGAAAGTGACCACCAGGCCGATGCTGACGAGGGTGAGCGGGATCCAGAAGTTGACGACGCCGCCGAGCTTGCGGCTGTCTTTGAAGGCGCCTTTCCAGAGGGCGTCGACGACTTCGAGCGGGTCGCGCCCTACGGCGATGACGAGCGCTGCCGCGACCGCCAGTGAGATGGCGATGGGCAGGATGAGGAATCCGACTTGGATGGCGAGGGCGCGTGGGGATTTCATAATTCCACTTCGCAATCTCTCACTTCGTCGTAATCGTCACCCGATGCCAGGCGTTGTTGACATAGCCCTTGAAATTCCAGACGCTCGCGATCGTCTCGGGCTGACTATTCGCGGCGCTATCCCAGGCGCGCACGACCAACTCATGCGTGCCGGGCGGCAGCTCAAACTCGGCGCGCCACAGCTGCCAGGTCCAGAGCTGCGGCTCGTTGAGGAACTCGGCGCGCTGCCAGGTTTCGCCGCCATCGGGCGAGACGCTGATCCAGGTGATCTCATGCTCGCCGTCGCTCATGGCGTAGCCCTCGACCACGATTGCCCCCGCCGGCAGCAGGCTGCGGTCTTGCGGGCGCACGATGACGGAATTGACCGGCAGCTTGGTCAGCTGCATGCCGTCATGATAATCGACATTATACATATTGATATGCGGCGGGAAGAGCTTGTATCCGACCTGCTGAAAATGATTGTCGGAGGGGCAATCTTGCACGCGGATATCGCTGAGCCACTTGACGCTGCGCGCGCCGATATAACCGGGCACGATGACGCGCAAGGGGCAACCATGCGCCAGCGGCAGGTCTTCGCCATTCATCGCGTAAGCCAGCAGCACTTCGCAGCCCAGCGCTTTATCCAGCGGGATGGAGCTGCCGAAGGCTTCGCGCTCTCCATCGCGCAGCAGGGTATCCAGGCCCAGGAAGGCGACATGCTCGGCTTCGGCGCTGCTGATGCCGGCCGCGGCCAGCACTTCGCCCAGGCGAACGCCGCTCCACTCGGCGGTGCCGATCGCTTCGATGTCCCAGGCCAGTTGGTCGTCAATCGGCTTGTAGCTGACCAACTCTTTCCGGCGATTGCCCGCGCATTGCAGGGTGGCGGTCAGCGTGCGGCGCTCGAAGTTGTTCTTTAGCTCGTCCAGGCTGAGCGAGAGTTCGCGCGTCACCAGGCCGCCGACGCCCAGCCGGTAGCTGTCCAGCTGCATATGCGGGATTTGGCTGTGGTTGCGGACGAAGAAGAGGTCGGTCGGCGTTACGAAGTCTTTGGCCAACTGCGCCAGGGGCGGGCCGGCGTTCAGGATGTCGTCGTAGGTCTTGGTCTCGTCGTGTTTTTCGCTGAGTGGCATGCCGCTCTCCAGTTGTACGTTGCGAATGCCCCCATCCCCGACCGCCTATGTCTACGTGGCGCGGCCCCTTCCCGCCATCTCTATGGCGGGCATCCCATAAAGAGGGAAGGGG
>VXLV01000040.1 GCA_009841405.1 Chloroflexota bacterium
CCGCCCCCCCTCCCTCTCCCCCCCAGCTCGGACACACCTCCCCCGCACCCCCCTCACGCCCAATCACGCCGTCCCTTTCGCTCGCCCCGTCGCCTAAGCAACCGCACGAACCGACCGCGACTCCTAACCCGGACGCGACCGTCGTAACTGACAGCAGCGCCGCGACCGCCGAACCGACGGTGACCCCGCAGCCGACAGTTGTCGAACCGACCTTGAGCGCGGACGAAGTCCGCCAGAACTTCGTTGACGCTGAACGCGACTACCGCGCCTACTTCGATCGCGCGGGCGTCGCCAATGAAACCTTGAACGCGTTGTTTCAGCGCAACGCCCTGGAGACGCTGCTGGCCGAGGCGCTGATCCCCGACGACGCCGGTCTGCTATACGCCGATGTTCGGCATATCCTGGTCGACGACGAGGAGGCCGCGATTGCCGCCGTCGAAGCCCTGAACGAGGGCGAATCTTTTGCTGCCTTGGCGCGCGCTATCTCTACTGACCCGGGTAGCGGCGCGCGCGGCGGCGAACTCGGCGAAGCTTACGTCGGCAACTACGTACCGGAATTCCGCCAAGCCATTGAAGCCGCGGATGTCGGCGCTTTGGCCGGGCCGGTTCAGAGCGAGTTTGGCTATCATGTCTTGCAGGTGCGCAGCAAAGAAACGCGCACTGGGCCCGAACAGGACGCGCAGCGGGAGCGCGCGCGGCAGCAGGCCCTGCAGCAACTGAAGGACGACCTGCGCGCAGATCGCGCCGACGCAGTCGAGATATTTGACATCTGGCTGGATCATATACCGCGCAACTGATCGTCGGCGCGTAGCCGCTTCTTTGGGCGGTCGGGCAGTTGACGACTTTCCACGGCCGCCTTCGCGTTTCCCTGTACCCCGGCCTTTTCACTTTGCCCGGCCAGGCGACTCGTCTATAATGCAGGCATGAGCGTCAACCCTGTCGACAAGCTCGAATGCCAGTTGGAATCGCTGATTGAAGGCGCCTTCGCGCGCTTGTTTCGCCGCGCCATCGACGCGCGCGATATCGCAGTCCTGCTGCTGCGCGCGATAGAAGACAGCGCCTTCGCGCCAAAGTCTCTCCGCGAGCGGCCAACCGCGCCTGACTGCTTCCAAATCCAGCTGAACCCGGCGATCATTCGCGACTTCCTGGCGGAATACCCGGATCTTCCCGACCGCCTTTCGCGGCTCATCGTCGACTTGAGCGAGGAATCAGGCTTTGCTTTGTCGGCCAGGCCCGTCGTCCAATTGCTGCCTGATGACAAGCTGACCGCGCTCGAAGCGGTTATCACGGCTGAACATCGTCAGGCAGTAGGCGGGCAAACCGCCAGGATGCCGCCCGTAAATGCCGATCGCGGCCAGCGCAGCGCGCGGAACCCGGCGCTGCACCTGAACGACGCCCGCGTCATCCCGCTTGTCAAGTCGGTCGTGAATGTTGGGCGCGAGCGTTACAACGACATTGTCATCGCGGACGGCTACATTTCCCGCCATCATTTGCAGCTGCGCAGGCGCTCTGGCGTTTACACCGTGTTTGATGTTAATAGCCGCGGCGGTACGCGCGTCAATGACAAAAGCGTGGCCGAACATCAGCTGCGAAATGGCGATGTAATCGCCATCGGCCGCACTACGCTAGTCTACACGGACGAGAATGGGCAGACCGCCGGCGATGGAACGACGCAGATTATGCAGTCGGGCTAGGTCGGACCGGTGAACATCGAGCTCACAATCTTCCTTCTTCGCCTCTTGGCCGGGCTGAGCCTGGTCGGTTTTCTGCTCGCGTTATTTGCGGTCATCTGGCGCCAAGGCGTTCAACATCCGGCCGCGGACCGGGCCGGGCAAGGTTTCCTGGTCCGTGAGCAGCCCACGCTGGCCGAAGATGAACTTCGCTGCTCGCTGCGGCCGATCGTCACCCTGGGCCGAGCGGCGGGCAATACGGTGGTCATCAACGACGATTTCGCCAGTGCAAGTCACGCGCGGATCGTCCTGGAGGGGGGCAGGTGGTGGCTGGAGGATCGCGAGAGCCGCAACGGCACCCAACTAAATGGGGAGACGATACATCGCCGCACGATCCTCGCTGACGGCGACGAGATTGGCATCGGCAAATATCGCTACCGGCTCCATCTGAATCAGGAGAATATGGCGAGCTAAAGCCGGGCGGCCGGTCGCCGCAATTGGCGCTGGCATAAGCCCGAAAGGAGGCGGACGATGGAATCAGCACGCATAGCGGTAATCGGCGGGTCGGGCTTGTACAATATGCCGGCTATCTCTGATCTTGGCGAAGTCCAGTTGGATACGCCCTTTGGGGCGCACAGCGGCGTCATCCGCATTGGCAGCTTGGGCGGCAAGCGCATCGCCTTTCTGCCAAGGCACGGCGAAGGCCACACGCTTTCGCCATCGACTCTGCCGTACCGCGCCAACATATTCGCCTTGAAGCAGCTGGGCGTTCGCTTCATTATCGCCGTGAACGCCGTCGGTTCACTGTGCGAGGATTATGCGCCCGGGCACATCGCCACAATCGATCAAATCATTGATTACACCATTCAGACGCGGCCACGGTCTTTCTTTGAAGACGGCCTCGTCGCGCATGTCTCGGTGGCGGACCCGACCAGCGCCTACCTCCGCGCCATAATCGCCGACGCTGTCGAAGCCGCCGGCGGAACAGCGCATCGCGGCGCAACCATTCTGGTTGAAGATGGCCCGCGCTTCGCCACCCGGGCCGAGAGCCACTTGTTTCGCAGCTGGGGCTGCCACTTGATCGGCATGACCTCGGCGCCAGAGGCGTTTCTGGCGCGGGAAGCGGAAATCGCTTACGCCGCCCTGGCCCACGTCACCGACTTCGACAGCTGGCACGCGCACGAAGCCGATGTCACTTCGGAGCTGGTCATCGAAACGCTGATCAAGAATATCGAGTTGGTGCGGCGCGCGTTGGCGTTCGCGCTCGCGCAGATTGACGAGGACCACATCGATCCGGCGCATACCGCGCTCGGGACCGCGCTCGCTACCCCGCACGACGCGATGGACGCCACTGTGATCGACCGGCTGCGGCCTGTTTTGGCGCGCGTGCTCAATCTTGACTAGGACGGATGTCAAAAGCACATTGCCGTTGGCGCGGGTAGTGGTTGGCTCGCGCGGACAGGGCAATGTCTGGTTGCTGCTGTTGCTGGCGGGCGCATTTATATTCGCCGGCATGGCGTTGATTGCGACTGCGCGTTCGCCTCGCGCCGACCAGTGGACGAGCTTTGCCGTCTGGATCCTCTGCGCCTTGGGCGCCGCGTCTGTATTGCGTTGGCGGCTGCCGAGCCACGATCCATTGCTGCTGGCCCTGCCAATGTTCCTCAGCGGCTGGGGATTGGTGGCGATCGAACGGCTGGCGCCCGCATTCGCCGACCGTCAAACGCTGTGGCTGGCGATCAGCGTGCTGGCCATGCTTGGCGTCGCCGTATTTCCTCAGGTCTTGCGCTGGCTGCGCGGCTACCGCTACAGTTTGCTGGCGGCGGCCTTGCTGTTGCTAGGGGCGACAATCGTGCTCGGGCGGAACCCCTCCGGCCTGGACTTTGCCCCGCGCCTTTGGCTGGGCGCGGGCGCCTTCTACTTCCAGCCCTCCGAGATCATGAAAGTTATCCTGGTCGCCTTTATGGCGAGCTATCTCGCCGAACAAAACTTGACCAGGCGAGCGCGGAACAACGAACCCACTGGCCTGTCCCTGCGTCTCGTCGGCCCCATCCTCTTGATGTGGTTGCTGTCGATGGTAATTCTGGTGTGGCAGCGGGACCTGGGCACGGCCATGCTGTTCTTCATCGTTTTTCTTCTGCTGCTCTACCTGTCAAGCGGCGACCCGCGCTTGGTCCTCGGTGGCGCGCTGCTCGTCCTCGTGGCCGGCGTCGTGGCCTACCAGCTCTTTGATGTCGTGCAGCTACGCGTGGACATTTGGCTTGACCCCTGGCCCGAAGCGGATGGCCGCGCTTATCAGATCGTACAGAGTCTGATGGCGTTTGCCGCTGGCGGCATCGCCGGCACGGGGGTCGGCATGGGCTCGCCCGGCTATATTCCCGTAGTTCACTCCGACTTTGTCTTCGCCGCTATCGCGGAGGAGTGGGGCTTGCTGGGCGTCATCGCCATACTCAGCAGCTTCGGCGTCCTGGCCTGGCGCGGTCTCGGCATAGCCCTCAACCACCAAGGCAGCGCCTTCCACAAGTTGCTGGCCGCAGGCCTGACGATGACCTTGCTGGTGCAAGCGCTGATGATCATGGCCGGCGTGCTGAAGTTGCTGCCGCTGACCGGCGTCACGCTGCCTTTCATCAGCTACGGCGGCAGCTCGCTTTTCGCTTGCCACATCATGCTGGGGCTTCTGCTGCGCCTGTCCGCGGGGGCACGCTAAATGCCGGACTCGCGCACGATCCGGCATGTCCTTGCCGGGACCTTGATTTGCCTGGCGCTGGTCGGGCTATCCGCCACGTACTGGGCTTTGGCGGGGCAACATTCCTTGCTGCTGCGGGAAGACAACCCGCGCATTATTGAAGCGCAGCGCGATATCGTCCGCGGCGGCATCTACGACCGTAACGCGCGTCCGCTGGCGGAAACGGTCCAGCTGGAGAACGGGTTGGCGCGGCGCTATAATTATCCGACTACGTACAGCATACTGGGCTACTACAGCTTGCGTTATGGCGTGGGCGGCGCGGAATCGGCTTACGACGCGCTGCTGTCCGGCGCCCGACCCATCGATAGCATCGCCGACTACTTCCAGCGCAGGATCCTGAATCTGCCCCAAATCGGCGCGGACATCATGCTATCACTAGATGTCGAAATTCAGGACGCGCTTGTCCGCGCTTTGGATGGCGCCGCCGGGACGGCCATTGTCCTGGACGCGCGCAGCGGCGCAGTGCTCGCTCTGGCAAGCCAGCCAAGCTTCGATCCCAATTCCCTGGATACGGATTGGCCTGCGCTGATTGAAGCGGAGGGTAAGCCCTTCTTCAACCGGGCGCTGCAAGGCAATTATCCGCTCGGCGGAAATATGGCGGTCATCTGGCTGGCCCAGGCCATCGCGGGCGGGTTTGATCTGTCCTGGCGCTTTACAGGCGCTGCGGAGCCGGTCGATCTCGGCGACGGAATGATCGCGGGCTGCGTAATCCGTCCCGGAGCGGCGGAACTGACGCTCGGCGAAGCCTTGACCTACGGCTGTCCGGCCCCATTTGCAAGTTTCCGCCAAACCGACTCCGCAGCGACCGCGGACGTCGTACTCTCGCCATTCGCCTTCCAAGATCCGTTTACTTTGCCTGCATTCCCGCAGCCGGCAACTATCAACTTGCCGGCGAATGTCGAGGGCCTCAGCCCCGCTGTTCTAGCGCTGCGGCAAGCGCTTGGGCAAGGAGATATAACGACAACGCCGCTCCACCTCGCCGCCGTCATGGCGGCGATCGCCAATGATGGGCTGGCGGTGGGGCCATCACTCTTGACGGGCTCGCGACCGACCGATATCGACCAGTGGCAACCACAGAGTCTCGAATCCGCCAGCCGGCGCATGATGGACGCTGAGACTGCCCGGCGCCTGCGGTCGGTAATGCAAGACGCGCGCGCCAGGCTGTGGCCGCCGCCGCAAGACTCCCCGCCAAGCGGCGCCCATGTCGCCAGGTCGTTCTCCGGCGACAAGACGCAGCTCTGGTTGAACGGCTTTGTCGATGCAGACGAAGCGGGCGCTTTCGCCTTTGTCGTCCTCTTGGAAGATCGGGAAGACCCATCGCAGCTGCTTTCCGTGGGACGCGCGCTATTTGACAGCTTTGCCAGCCAGCGTTAGACGCCGCCGAAACCGGAGGCCCGCGCTGGCTGCACCGCGTTACCGGAAATTACTGCGGCTCAACCAAGTAGCGCGATATCCCGCTCCGCCAGCTCGCGACTGAAGGCGGCCAGATCGCCGTCCCTAAGTTGCTCGAAGGCGTCAATTTCAGCCTGGATCGCGCCGGATAGTTTGTCAAACACGTCGTACGCTTGCGTGGTCGGCGGGAACTCTCCCAAACTCACGACCGCGGGCAATCCGCTTAAGCGGCGCAGCGTATCCGTTCCCTGATTCACGCGCCCCGCCCAGCCCTCGCGCAAATCGGGCTGGAAGATTCTCGACTCTATCTCCCGCACCTGATCGCCGAGGTCGGCCGCCGTCTGCGCCAGATCTGCGGCGCCCGACAGCCGCTCGCGCAGGCTGTCAAGTTGGCTGCGGTAACGGCGCATCGTATTGACCGTCTCGGTCGCATTGGAATAGCAATCGTAAATCTTCACCAGCAGGTCGAATTGTTCTTGCAGTTCGTCATCGGTCGCAGTTGATGTCGCGTCCTTGATCAAGTCGAAGGCTTGCGTATGCGCCTCGCCGTCGACTGTCAGCGTCAACTGGTAGCGGCCGGGCGGCACGGTCGGGCCTGGCATGCGCTCGAACTGCGGGTCCTTGCCGTTCAGAGCCGGCGAGGCCGGCAGGCGCATGTCCCAGACGAAGCGGTTCCAACCCGCCTCCGCCGTCAGAAAGACGACGGTCTTGTCCGGTTTTTCCCTTTGCTGCTGCCTTTCGGAGTCATCCATGCTGCTGAATTCAAGCAGCGTCTTGCCCGCCGCGTCAGCGATGCTCAGCTTGATTTTGTCTGCTGGCGCGTTCGCCAGTAGGTAGGTTATCAAGACGCCGCGCGGCAAGTTTTCGCCGGAATCAAGAAACTTGCGTTCAACCACATTCTCGGGCGTCATCGTATGCGTATAAGCCGCCGAGACGCCGGTTGAGCTCATATAAGTCTTGCCCGGCTGGTCAACCAGCCGGCGCCCGTCAATGCTCTCCAGTACGCGTTGCGTGTCGCGCGGCTTGAGCAGCAGCGCGCCGGATGGCGCACGGTCGGCGTTGAGTTGATGCAATCGCGTCAGGTCGTCCAGGATCCAGAAGGAGCGCCCATGCGTGGCGGCGATGAGATCGTTGTTCTTGATCAGCAGATCATGAATCGGCGCGACCGGCAGATCTAGCTGCAAAGGCTGCCAGCTCGCGCCGTCGTTGAAGGAGACATAGACACCCGTTTCGGTACCGGCGTAAAGCAAACCTTGACGCGCCGGATCACAACGAATGACGCGCGTGAAGTCATCGCCGGGAATGCCGTCGTTGATCCTCACCCATGACGCGCCGTAATCGGTAGTCTTGAAAAGATAGGGCGCATAGTCATCGTGTTTGTAGCGCAGCGCCGCCAGATAGCAAGTCGCCGGATCGTGCGGCGAAAGCTCCAGCGCGCTCACCAGCGACCACTCCGGCAAATTGGCCGGCGTAATGTCGGTCCATGTCTCGCCGTTGTCCTTTGTGATATGCGCCAGCCCGTCATCGGAGCCGGCCCATATCACCCCCGGCACATGCGCGGATTCCGCCAACGCGAACACGGTCGCATAAACTTCCGCGCTCGCGCCTTCGCGATTGATGGGGCCGCCGGTGATACCCAGCGTCGCCGGGTCGGCACGCGTCAAATCCGGGCTGATCGCCTCCCAGCTGTGGCCTTCGTCAGTCGACTTGAAGATCATATTGCCGCCGATGTATAGCGTGTTGGGGTCGTGCGGCGAAAATACGATGGGGTAGGTCCAGGCGAAGCGGTACTCGTAATCGGCCGCCGCCTCCCCCGATGTAACCTCAGGCCAGGTCGTCACCAGACGCAGCTGCTTGCTGCCGTGATCGTAGCGCTGCAGGCAATTGCCGCCGCCCGGCGAGCTGCCGATTGCGCCGACGAATACGATGTTGTCGTCATCCGGCTTGATCGCGATATAGCCGCTCTCGCCGGAGCCGGCGATAAAGCCGTCCATCCACATCAACGACGACTTCTCGTTGCGGCTGGGCACGGCCAGGCTGCTGTTGTCTTGCTGCGTGCCGTAGACGAAATACGGGTCACGATTGTCCGCCGCCACATGATAGAACTGCGCGGTCGGCTGATTGAATATCGACGACCAGGAAGCGCCGCCATTAAATGAAACGCAGGCGCCGCCGTCGTTGCCCTGCACCATACGCTTCGGGTTCTGCGGGTCGATCCACAGGTCGTGGTTGTCGCCGTGCGGCGTGCCGATCATCTGGTATGTGCGCCCGCCGTCGATGGACTTCCAGAAGCGCAGATTGTTAACGTAGACCGTGTCGGCGTCTTGCGGATCGGGCGTCAGGTGCATGTAGTACCAGGCGCGCGAGATGATGTCGTTGTTGCGCGCCACGAATTTCCAGCTGTCGCCATAATCGTCGGATCGGTACATGCCGCCTTCTTCGTGCTCGACCAACGCGTAGACCCGCCCCGACCGCGCAGGCGACGCCGCGATGCCAACCTTGCCCAGGATGCCCGCCGGAAGTCCCTTGTTCGCCGAGATGTTCTCCCAGCTGTCGCCCCCGTCCAGCGAGCGCCAGATACCGCTGTCCTCGCCGCCGCTGCTCATCATGTGGAAGTTGCGATAGGCTTCCCAGATACTGGCGTAAATGATGCGCGGATTGTTGGGGTCAATGCTGAGGTCGACGGCGCCGGCTTTGTCGCTGACATAAAGCACGCGCTCCCAGTTCTCACCGCCGTCCGTGGAGCGGAATACGCCGCGCTGCTCGTTGCGCCCGAAGGCGTGGCCCAGCGCCGCGACATACACGGTGTCGGGGTCGGTCGGATGGATCCGCAGCTTGCCGATATGCCGCGTGTCGTCCAAGCCTGTGTGCTTCCAGCTGCGCCCGGCATCGGTCGACTTGTAGACGCCGTCCCCATGCGAGACATCAATGCGAATTGTCGCTTCGCCCATGCCGGCGTAGATGACGTTGGGGTCGCTCTCTGAGACGGCCAGCGCGCCGACCGAAGCCGTGTTGAAGTAGCCGTCTGAGATATTCTCCCAATACTGGCCGGCGTCTTCGGTCTTCCAGACGCCGCCGGCACAGGCGCCAAAATAAAACGTGCCCAGCTCGGTGGGGTGGCCGGCCACGGTGACGACCCGTCCGCCGCGGAAGGGCCCGATACAGCGCCAGTGTCCGATGTTGTCGAGGGGAAGGTTCATTGTGTCCGCGCTTTCTAAGTTTGTGGATTCGTGATGGCGGGTATTGTAGCGCAACTCGGCGCCGTCTACAGCGTTATACACGGATAGCGTGAGGCGCGTGGAGACGATTTGATGGCTGCGAGACATGGTTGGTGGTGCAATTCAAAGACATATCCATTGATATGCAAGTACTGCGGCAGCAAGATTTTCCACATGAGTTGCGACTGCGGTTCGTCAGTCCTGTTTGATGAATTGGGTTGGCCCTGGCCCAGACATCAATGCGCTGAAACTGCATCTAGATCGACGCTTTCACGACTCGGACAAGAAGATCTACATAACAGTATATTGGGTCGCATCGACGAAATCGCGGCTGATGCAATCGCAAGGCTGATTGACCGCGGAATAGACCGCGAATATGGCGCGGCAATACAAAAGGCTGCCAATACTGAAAAGCGTCCCCGCAAACAGTCATCCTGGATTGCCAAGCAAGACCCTTACCATGATGCCCGAACTGCCGAACGCGGTATCGTCATGGAATTGATCAGGGAAGCAGACATATTCAAGAAAGCGAACATTGACGCAGGCTCACTTGGAATGGCTTTGTTGGGCGAATTCGCACGTGAGCGCCTGGCACAAATTACCATTCATACAGGAGCGCTTGCTGAAAATGAAATGGACAATTGCAGCTTCACGTTTTTTGTTGCCGCGAATGTGGTCCGAGAACTGAACTTAACCAAGGGCAGTCTCGTGACAGTGGAGTTGAGAGGAATCGTTGCATCTTCTCGGTTCCCCGTCTGGGTCTGTGACCAGCTTATCAAACTTGTCTAGAAGAAATCCTGCCTCACCCCACAACCCCCTCCACCAGCTCCGCAGCCCGCGCGACCCCGCCCAGCGCCGCCATCTCCCGCGCCAGGCCCCGCGCCCGCGCCAGCACCCAGACCGCATCCAGCAGCGCCCGCGCCCCTTCGCGACACGGCCCCTGCCGCCCGTGGCTCGTAT
>VXLV01000066.1 GCA_009841405.1 Chloroflexota bacterium
AACCCCCCCTCCCCCCTCGCCCCCGGGGCCCCCCCCCCCCACCCCCCGCCCCGGGGCCGGGGGATGGGGGCATTTAGACGTTTCAAAGCTAGTGCGAGCGAATTTGACAGCACCCCCGCCTCGTGTTATGCTCCTTTCATCTACATATTCTAAGACTCAGGCGTGCCTGAACCCGGATGTTCGGCACGTAAAGGGAAAGTCGGTGCAAGTCCGACACTGTCGCGCAGCGGTAACTGGCGCATAGCCAGAAGTCCGAATGCCTGCCTGAGACTTAGCTCGTACATCTTTCGCGTCAAAAGGGAGACGAGCATGGCATCAGCGACCAGCAACCAATGCCCGCCCGCCTCGGCGGGCATTTGTGTTGACAGCCGGCGCCAGCCCCGTTTCCTCCGTCCATAGGAGGGACATGATGAAATCCGCATTTCTGTTGATCGCAATTCTGCTCTTTGGGCTGCTGCCCGCCAGCGCGCTGGACGCCAACATCACCGACGGCTGCGCCAGCGACTACGACCGCGCCGTCGACTATTTCCCGGACAAAGTCGTCGTCGAAGACGCAACGCGCTATGCCGTCGAGTACTTCAATCACTACAAGGTCGTGAGCGTCAGCGATGCCTTTGACGGCGCGCCCGGCTTTGTCTACGTGCTGACGCAATGCGGAACGCCCGGTCCCGACCCCGCTGACTTTCCCGCCGGCGCGCAATTCATCGATGTGCCCGGTGGCAATCTGATTACGCTGTCGACCACGCAGCTGCCCGCCTTGTCGCTGCTCGGCTTGCTGGACCAGCTGGTCGCCGTCGACAGCGGCTTTTACATCAGCACGCCTGAAGTGACGGACATGATCGCCGCCGGCCAGATCAGCGAGGTCGGTTTCGGCGCCGAGATCAATATCGAGCGCGTGCTGGAGCTGGCGCCCGACCTGGTCATGAGCTACGGCTACAACCCCGCGACCGATGCCCATCCCGTGCTGCTTGAGGCGGGCATCTTCACGGCGCTCGACGCCAGCTGGCGCGAGCAGTCGCCGCTGGGGCGGGCCGAATGGCTGAAGTTCAGCGCGCTCTTCTACAATCACGAGGCTGAGGCCGAGGCGATCTACGCCGAGATCGCCGCCGACTACGCAGCCGTCCAAGCGGCAGCGGCGGCGGTCATGACGGACGAACGGCCCGCTGTGCTGCTCAACACCTTCTCGGGGTATTCCGATGCCTGGTACATCCCGGGCGGGGGGACATACGTCGGGCAGCTGATGCGGGATGCTGGCGGCGATGTGCTGCTGGCCGAAGCCGACTCCGCCGGCAGCCAGCCCTTGAGTTTTGAAGTGGTCTACGATGGCGGCTTGGCGGCCGATATCTGGTTGATCGACACCTTCGGCGTCAATACCAGCGCGGAATTGCTGGCGCAGGACAGCCGCTTTGGCGATTTCGCTGCCTTCCAGTCCGGCGCTGTCTGGAACAACAATCGCGATGAAAACGCCAATGGCGGCAACAATTTCTACGAATGGGGCGTCGTACAGCCGCATCTGGTGCTGGCCGACTTGCTCGCCATCTTCCATCCCGAATTGCTGCCGAGTCACGAATTCGCCTTCTACCAGCAACTTGACACGGTGGAGGCGGATTAAGATGTCGCAGTTGGCGGGCAAAGCTCAAGCGTCCGACTTCAGGCGCGCGCGGCCAATCGGGCTCGAATACAGCGGCGCGAAGCCGGCCATGCTGCCGCTGCTGCTGGCGCTGATGGGCCTGCTGCTGCTGCTCAGCCTGGCGCTGGGTTCGGCCGCAATCCCGCTGGAGCAGATCGTCACTGTATTGCTGGGCGGCGAGGCGGACCACGCGTCCTGGACCAATATCGTTCTGAAGTTTCGCTTGCCCAAGACCGCGACCGCGGCGCTGGCTGGCATGTCGCTGGGCGTCAGCGGCTTGCTGATGCAAACCTACTTCCGCAATCCGCTGGCGGAGCCCTTCGTGCTGGGCGTGTCATCAGGCGCGAGCCTGGGCGTGGCGCTGGTTGTCCTGGGCTCCGGAGCGGTCGGCGGCGCGCTGCTGGCCGGCTTGGGCTTGGCCGGCGACCTGCTGCTGACTGTCGCCGCCGGCGCTGGCGCGGCGCTCTCGATGATCCTCGTGCTGCTGGCGTCGCTGCGAATTCGCAGCGGCGTGACCTTGCTGCTGCTGGGCTTGATGTTCGGCTACCTGGTCGGCGCGCTTGTCAGCCTGCTGCTTTACTTCGCCTTGCCGGAACGGATCCAGGCCTACGTCAACTGGACATTCGGCTCATTCAGCGGCGTCACCGCGGCGCAACTGCCGATCCTGGCCGCCTTCACGCTCAGTGGTCTACTGCTCTCGGCGTCGCTGGTCAAGCCGCTTAACGCGCTGCTGCTGGGCGAGGAATACGCGCGCAGCCTCGGCATTGACTTACGGCGGACGCGCTGCGCCATCATCCTGGCGACGGCTCTGCTGGTCAGCGCGGTCACCGCCTTCTGCGGTCCAATCGCCTTTCTGGGCATCGCTGTGCCGCATCTCTGCCGCGGCTTGCTGGGCAGTTCCGATCATCGGCTGCTGCTGCCGGGCGCCTGCTTGACCGGCGCTTGCGTCGCGCTCTGCGCCGCGCTCATAGCCGAGCTACCGGGCAACAATCTGGTGCTGCCGCTCAATGTCGTAACCGCGCTTCTGGGCGCGCCCGTGGTGATGCTGGTCGCGTTGCGACATCTGCGAGGCGTGGAATGACCCTGTATACACGCGACCTGTCCGTCGGTTATCGGCGCCGCGGCCGGCCCGACAAAGTGCTGGCGCGGGCGCTCGACCTGCGCCTGCGGCCGGGCGAGCTGGTCGGTCTGCTGGGACCAAACGGCATCGGCAAGTCGACGCTGCTGCGGGCGCTGGGCGGCGCGCAACCGCCGCTGGCGGGCCAGGTGCTGCTGGGGCAACGCGATATCGCCCGCCTCAGGCCGCAGGAGCGAGCGCGCCGGCTCAGCCTGGTGACGACCGCCGCGCCCCGTCCGCGCTTGATGAGCGGCTACGCGCTGGTCGCCCTGGGACGTCACCCGCATACGGACTGGCTCGGGCGCCTGACGGACGCGGACCACGCGGCCATCGACTGGGCGCTGAATGCCGTCAAAGGCGACGAGCTGGCGCGGCAGCCGGTGGCCGAACTCAGCGATGGCCAGCGGCAGAAGCTGATGATTGCGCGCGCGCTGGCGCAGCAGAGCGACGTCATGCTGCTGGACGAGCCGACCGCTTTCCTCGACTTGCCGCGCCGCATTGAAATCATGGCGCTGCTTAAGCAATTGACGCGGACGACGCGAATCGCCATCCTCGTTTCGACGCACGACCTCGACCTGGCGCTGCGCAATTGCGACCGGCTGTGGCTGATGAGCCGCGCCGGCATCAAGGCGGGCGCGCCCGAAGACCTGGCGCTGGACGGCAGCCTGGGCGCGACCTTTCGCGCCGAGGGCCTGCGCTTCGATCCGCGGCGCGGCAGCTTTACGACCGACGCGGCGTCGGGAGCGCGCGTCTACGCGCCCGGCGAAAGCGAACAAGCTATCTGGCTGCGGCGGGCCTTGACCCGCGCCGGCTACGAACTGGCCAAAAAGCCGGGGCGGATAGAAATCTCTTATCAGCAGAACGGGGTCGCGCCAAATTGGCAGCTGCGCGTCAACGCCCGCGAGAGCCGTCACGCCACTATCGAAGCGGCCCTGAAGACATTGGAGCGCGAGACTAGATGAGCCAACGACAATCGCAGCGTGGTCTGGTGCTGGTGAATACCGGCGATGGACGCGGCAAATCAACCTCCGCCTTTGGTATTATCCTGCGCATGCTGGGGCGCAAGAAGAAAGTCGTGCTGATCCAGTTCCTCAAGCACGAGGGCGGCCAATGGGGCGAGGTGCGCGCGCTGAAACAGCTGGGGCTGGCGCCGATCAAGACCGGCGACGGCTTCACCTGGACCAGCCGAGACCTGGACGAAACGCAAGCCCGCGCCCTGCACGGCTGGCGAAAGGCGCAGGTCATCATCAGTTCCGATGAATACGACCTGGTCGTGCTGGACGAGTTCACCTACTTGATGGACTTCGGCTGGTTGGACGCCGATACCGTCATCGACTGGCTGAAAGCGCATAAGCCACAGCGGCAGCACTTGCTGATCACCGGTCGCAATGCGCCGCCCGCCTTGATCGACTACGCCGATACCGTCAGCGAAATGGTGAAAATCAAGCATGCCTTCGACGCCGGCATCAAGGCGCGCGCCGGCATCGAATTCTGATGGCGGCGTTTTCAGGTGCGGGTGGTGGGCGACTCACAGAGTCGCCCCTACATCTGTCTGGGCTAGCAGATTTGGAGATCACCGGCGGGCGACCCAAGGGTCGCCCCTACGACAGACGCGGTTTGTGAGTGGGCCGGCGGCGGGTTACAATGGCTCACCTGCATAGGCATTGGGGAGCCGCGCATGGCGCTATGGAAAACTGACGACGAACTGTTTCAGCTGACGCGGCGAGAGTTGTTCCCGGCCGTGGTCGGCGACGTGATGGACAAGCTGGGCTTGCTGCAGCAATTCCTGCCGCCGCAGATCAAGCCGCTGGACCCCAAGATGATCGTCATCGGCCGCGCGATGCCGGTGCTGGAAGCCGACATCGCGGACATCGGCGCGGATGGGCCCGGCAATGCCTTCGGGCTGCTATTCCAAGCCCTGGACAGCCTCAGGCGGAACGAGGTCTATATCTGCACGGGCGCTTCGCCGACGTACGCGCTCTGGGGCGGCTTGATGAGCACGCGCGCGCGCATGTTAGGGGCGGCCGGCGCGGTCATGGACGGATACTGCCGCGACACCAACGAGATTCTGGCGCTGAATTATCCGGTCTTCTCCTTCGGCGGTTACGCCCAGGACCAGGGCGCGCGCGGCAAAGTCGTCGATTACGGCGCGCCGATCGAGATGGCCGGCGTTCGCATCGCGCCGGGCGATATTGTCTATGGCGATATCGACGGCGTCTGCATCGTGCCGCGGGCCGCCGAAGTCGAAGTATTCACCGGCGCCCTGGAAAAAGCGCGCGGCGAGCAGAATGTGCGCCAAGCCCTGGAATCCGGCATGAGCACGGTCGAAGCCTTTGAAAAGTTCGGGATTATGTAAGCGCTCGCCGCAAAGCCACCGCCCCCGCAATTTACTATGTATCACGCGGTGTTTTGCTCCCCTCCCTGACTCGTCGGGGAGGGGCCGGGGGTGGGGTAAGCGCCCAGAAAGCAAAAGGACCGGCGCTTTTGCCGGTCCCTCCGCGAGTGTCACTCGCTTGTGTGGGCTGTACAGGACTCGAACCTGTAACCTCCTCGACGTCAACGAGGCGCTCTGCCAGTTGAGCTAACGGCCCGCGATTCTGCTTCGAGTATACCCTGTTTCGCGCCGTTTGCAAGGGATTGCATTTGCGGCAGGAAACGCGCGGATAAGCGTGACCCTGCCCTTACACAAGTACGAGCCAAAAACGATTCGCGGCGGGCGACCTGATAGGTCGCCCCTACACACAACCAGGCGGTGAGGGTACGTGATGCCCCTTTGACAATGTCCGCGCGCGCCGTATCATGATGGCGTTGTCCGCCGAGCCGGGTAAGCCTCGTGTCAAGAGCACTCGCCGAAGCGCTTCGTCTGCGCCTTGCCGATATCCAGGATGTCAAATTCGCCAGCACGCGCCGGGACGCCTCGCTGACGTCGCGCAACCATGAGCCGGACCTCTTCATTGAGACCTGGATGAACAGCCGCCTCTATGTATACCTATGCGGCAGCGCGCCCAGGTCCCGCGCCGTCAAAGCCATACTGAAGGAGAACAGCCGCGCCAGCATCGGCTCGCTCTTCCTGCTTGACCATGCGCTGCTGCCCGCTGACGGCTATTGCGGCAAGTTGCAAACCTGGCAAGACGACCTGCGCGCGCTCTATCAGGGCGCGATCCACGCCTACCTGTGGCGCGAGAGCGAACTGCGCCTGATCCAGGTCAATCTGGACGAGACGCCGGAGCGCAATATCTTCACCGTCTGGCATACGCTGGACGTCCCGCTCGACGCCGTAGCCGTGCGGCGGCGCGACTACCAGACCAATATCCGCGGCGTCTGGGCGGTCGCCGACATCAGCTCTCCGCAATTCAAGCGCCGCATCAGCGACGAGCGCGCGCGGCAGCGCTTTCACTATCGCACGCGCGGCACACAAGTGCTGGAAGCGCCCGACGGCGAACCAATCAGCGCGGCTTATCTGGCGCTTGAGATCGAGGTGGGCGCGGGCCAGGCCGCTGTCAAAGAAGCCTTCCGCAAGCTGGCGCGCCAATACCACCCCGATGTCAGCCAGCATGACACCGCCGAAGCCGAGCGCCGCTTCAAAGAAGTAAAATCCGCCTACGACCGCATCAAGTCCCACCGCCGCTGGCGCTAACCCGCGCAAACACAAAACCAGCCCGAAGGCTGGCTTGGTAATGGGTCCACCAGGACTCGAACCTGGAACCAATCGGTTATGAGCCGACTGCTCTGACCATTGAGCTATGGACCCGCGCCGCCGCATTGCGAATTGGCAATCGCCGGGATTGTCCCAGAGCGGGTAACGGGATTCGAACCCGTACTGACACCTTGGAAGGGTGGAGTGCTACCGTTACACCATACCCGCGCAGTCGGGGCGCCCGGATTTGAACCGGGGGCCTCACGGACCCAAACCGTGCGCGCTACCGGGCTGCGCCACGCCCCGAATACCCCTACATACTACTCCTGCCAAGCGGCAAAGTAAAGGAATAATCGCCGCGGCGCCGGACTTACTCGTCCGCTTCGTCAGCGCCGAAGAGGCGCATGAACTCGTCCACGTCCGCTTGGGAGGGCGCGGGCTTTTCGTCCGCGTCCTTAGCATTTGGCGGCGCGGATGGGCGCTGCAATTCCCGCGCGAATTCTTGCGCAGTCAGCTGCCGCAGGCGTTGGCGGCGGGCGGCGTCTGCAATTTCTCGGTCAGACGACACCACCGTCCAGCCCTTGACATCGCGGATATTACGAATTCGCCGCTTGAGCAAGGCATCGGCATTGGTATGCCGCGCCGACGCGAAGATAACCGTCAGCGAGCGGCTGGACATTCGCGACGCGCCGCCGGGCAGCCCATGGTCGAAAATTACCGTACACTTCGTCCGCTTGCGCGCGACGAAGCCTCGGAGCAAGATCAGCAATTTGGCTTCGTCATCCGGGTCGTCGATATCAATATCGGGCAGCGCCCCGATCAGGTTATGCCCGTCGATCAGGTAGGGCATTGCCGCGCGCCTGCCTTTGCGTTCATCGCGCGCTCGCCTCTCCCGGGAAGACGGGCACGCCCATCGTAAAGAGGCTGCCGACGCCCTCGCGGCTCTGCGCTTGCAAGAAGCCCCCGTGCGCCATGCAAATGGCTTTGGCCACGTATAGCCCCTGCCCCAGCCGGCGCGCGTCGGTCAAATTTGCGCCGCGGTAAAAGCGCTCGAAGATATGCGGCAAGTCGGCCGGGCTGATGCCGCTGCCATTGTCGCTGACGTTGATGACGGCGAATCGCGCGCCATTGCGGCTTTCGCTGCGCGCGGCCAGCGCCACATAACCGCCCGCCCGGTTGTAATCGGCGCCATTACGGACCAGGTGGCCCAGCGCCCACTGCAGGCGCGTGTCATCGCCGCGCACAGTAACGCCTGCAAGCTCGCGCGCCATCACCAGCAGGTCGATGCCGCGGCTTCTCACATCAGCGCCGATGCCGTTGACCACCGACCAGACAATCGCCTCCGCCGACAGAGCCTCGCGCCGCACCTCAAAGCTGCCAGCGCCGATTCGGCCGATATCGTGCAGCTCCAGCGCCAGTTGATCCAGGATATCGACATTATTCAGCAGCTTCTCCAGCAGCCGCTGATTGACGGCGCTGTCCTCCGGCTGCCCGCTGAGGAGCTCGGCCGCCAATTTGATGACACTTACGGGCTGGTCGATATCGTCGGCGATATGCCGCGCGAAGCCGTCTTTGAGCCGCTCGGCCAGCGCGTCATAAGTGACATCGCGCAAGATGATGACCGTGCCGATTCGCCGTCGGCTTTCATCGCCGACCGCGATCAACTGCGCGCGCACGATACGGTTGTTGAGCGGCATTTCGTCCGACTCGCCCAGCGGCGTCAGCTCGGCGCGGGTCTCTTGCACATGGCGGTAGCGCTCGAAGAGCGTGCCCAATGCGCTGTCCCAGAAGACTTTCTTGCCGCCCAGCATGGCTTCCGCCGCCTGGTTCATCATGGTAACTTTGCCGTTGGGGTCCTGCGTGATGATGCCTTCATCAAGGCTGCCCAGCACCGCTTGCAGTCGCTCAAGCTCGCTGGCGCGCCGGCTGTGATCGCGCTGCAGCTGCTGATAGCGGCGCTGGAGACTGTCGTGTCGCTCGGCTTGCTGCCCGGCGAGGGCGCGCTGCCGCAACAATTCTTCTTCCAGCCCTTGCCGCCGGTTCAAGCCGCGATAGAGCCGGCGAAACAGCGACTCGCTGGCGCTGCCGAAGCGGTGGACCTCGCCCAAACCCGTGTTGAGCTCTCCGTTTGCCTGGCTTGGCGTTTCGTTCATTCCGGCTTGACCGTATCTCGACAACAGTCGCGCGCCGACGACTCTACACGCATGAGCCGACCGGCACTCTACCGCTTGATTATAGTCAAGGTCACAGTCCCCCGCAGACTGCATGGGGCACAGATTGCATGCGCCGCTGGATGGGCTATTATCGTAGAAGAACTGTGCTCAACACGAAACCTGAGCGGCGAAAGATGCATAACCTGGCCCCAACCCGCAGCCTCACCCGTCGCTCCCGCGATCTTCTGGTCGGCGCGGCGCTGGTGTTTCTGATGGGCGCCGCCCTGGCTGTGGCCGGCATCGGCATGCACGTCTTCAACCTGGTCGTGCCCTTCAATCGCGGCTATGACATCTATGATATGACGCGCAAGTCCCTGCTGCTGATCGGCGCGGCCTTCAGCCTGTCGTCGATGCTACTGGCGCTGCGGGCAGCCGCCTGGCGCACGGACAACGCCACCGCCTTCGAATTGGGCGAGCAGCTGGCAGTGCGCCTGGACCATCACTATATCTTTATCCGCAACATCAGCAAGCGCACGACCGGCTACGTCGACGCCGCGCTCATCAGCGCGCACGGCGTGCTGGCGCTGCGCATCACGCGGCGGAAAGGCGAGTACTTCAACGAAGGCGCGGGCTGGCTGCGCCGGCGCCGCAAAGGCAAATGGCGTCCCATGCGCTGGAACCCAACGCGGGAGGCAGTCACCGCCGCCGTCAAAATCAGGGCGCACCTGCATGACTATGGCTTGACGCAGATTCCGCTATTCGCCGCGGTCGTCTTCATGCACGACGCGCCCGACGTCCGCCTGAAGCTGCTGGGGCCGGATGTGCCCGTGGTCCACGCCAGCCAACTCATCGCCGCCCTGCAAGAGACGTATTTCGCCGAAGAACGACTGCCGGCGCAGACCGTGCAAGAAATCGCCAACCTGCTATATCACTAGGAGCCGGCCATGACGGCAACCCTGCGCCTGGCGCCAGTCGGGCGCGACAAGACCGAGCAAGCCATCGCGCTGCTGCGCCATGCGACCGACGCGCGCGCCGGCGAACTGCCCAAAATCTGGGTGCTGCTGGCGACGCGGCGGCAGGAACTGAGTTTTCGCCAGCGCCTGATCGACGCCGAGAATAGCCGGAGCGTCTACTTCAATATCGAGTTTTTCAATTTCTATTCGCTGAACGCGCGCCTGCTCATGCTGGCCGGAACGCCAGCGCGGCGGCTGGACCGGCTGACGCGGCATAATCTGCTGCGCCAGCTGCTGGCCGAAATGCTGGCGCGTGGGCAGCTGCGCTACTTTCATCGCATCGCGGAGACGCGCGGTTTTGTGTCTGTCGCGGCGGACTTGATCGACGAACTCAAGCAGAGCCGCGTCGATGTCGATGATTTCGCCCAAGCCGCGCATAGTGAGAAAGACCACGAAATCGCCGCCATCTACCGCCGTTATCAAGACCGCCTGCGCCAGAGCGAACTGGCCGATGTCGAAGGCGAGGGCTGGCTGGCCTTGGCCAAACTGAAGGAGCGCAACGATATCGTGGCCGATGTCGATCTGCTGCTGGTTGACGGCTACGATCAATTCACGCCGGTGCAAGCGCAACTATTGGCGGAGATCGCGCGCGCCGGCCGGCCGCTCCATATCACCCTGACAGCGCTCGACGGCGATGACAGCGGGCTCGCGCCCCGTCGCAGCAGCCTGGCGCGACAGCGTCTGGAACGCGCCTTCGCCGCCGCCGGCGTCGAACTGAATCAGCATTTGGTCGCGGCCGTCGGCGACACTCGCCACCCGGACCTGCAGCAGTTGAGCGCCGGGATATTCCGCCATCCGCCCGCCCTGCCAAGCGGCGGCGCCATCAAACTGATCGCCCTGCCCGACCCGGCCGCCGAGGTCAAAGCCGTCTTGCGCGCCATCAAGCGCCTGCTGCTCGATGGCGCCCGCGCCGATGACATACTCGTCGCGCTGCGCGATTGGGGGCGCTACGCTACTTACTTCGAGTCCGGCCGCGACCAGTACCGCCTGCCGCTGCTGCTGCACGACGAAGGCGCCTTGCGGCGCGCCCCGGTCACCGCCGCTCTAATTGACCTGCTGGGGCTGGCCCCGCGCTTCCGCCGCCGCGATCTGCTGGATATCCTGCGCTCGCCCTATATTGATTCCGGCCTGTCGCCGGAGCAGATCGACCTGCTGGAACGCGTCAGCCTGGATCAGCAATTCCCCGGCGGCGGCCCAGCGGACTGGCTGGAGATCATTCGCCTGGCGCAGCGGCGCGGCGACGATGCCCGCGACGACGATGAATGGACCGCCTTAAGCGCCGAGCAAGCCGAGGACCTGGCTTATAGGCTGTCAACGTTCATGGACGCAGTCAGCGCGCCGCCAAAAGCCCCGCTGCCCGACTACGTTCATTGGCTGGCGGGCCTGCTGGGCGGCGACCCGCAAAGCGACACAGAGGCGGCGAGCGGCGCATACTCGCTGAATATCATCATGCGCGCATGGGACCACGAACAGGAGTACCCCGCCATTGTCCAGCGCGACATCAACGCGCTCAACAGCTTGAATGCCATCCTGCGCGATCTGCTCGCCAGCGATGCCGTCTTGCGCGCGACGTTCCAGCAGGATGAGCCAGTCGAATGGGAGCGTTTCCGCGCTGACCTCATCCACGCGGTGGGGACGCAGACCGATCAGCGAGCCGGCCTCTCGCGCGCGGGCAAGGTGCTGGTGACTACCGCCAGCGAAGCGCGCGGCTTGCCCCATGACCACGTCTTCATTCCAGGCCTGGCCGAGGGCGTCTTCCCCGCCGAAGCCAGCGAAGACCCGCTCTACCTCGATTCCGAGCGCGAACAGCTGCAAGCGCGAGGCATCCCGCTGGAAACGCGCGCCGAGCGCATCGACGACCGCGGGCTATTCTACGAGCTGATAAGCCTGCCGCGCCAGAGCTTGACCTTGTCGCGGCCGACATTTCAAGCCGGGCGCGTCTGGATCGAGAGCCATCTATGGCGGGCGGTGAACGGCGTCTTTGTGGACCTGCCGCTGGAGACACGGGCGGTCGGCGCGGTGATCGACCCGGCGGAATCCGCCAACAGCGCCGAACTGATGCTGGCGCTGGCCGACCAGCTCAACAGCCAGGACGCCGGCGACAGCGAATCGGCGCTGCGCGCGCGGAATTGGCTGCTGGCGCAATCGAGTCAGGCCCAGTCCTGGCGGCGCCTCAAACGTCAGCGCTACATCGAGCGGCGCCGCCTGTCCAACGCCGCCTTTGATCGCTTCAGCGGCCTGCTGTCTCACCCGGCACTCCTGGCGGAAACGTCGCGGCTGCTGGGCGAGGGGCGCGTTTGGAGCGCCTCGCGGCTGAAAGATTACGGTTTGTGCGGCTTCCGCTACTTCGCCAAGCGCCTGCTCCGGCTGGAGGAACTTGAAGAGCCGGAAGCCGGCGTAGACGCCTTGCAGCTTGGCTTGCTCAACCACAGCATCCTCGAGCGGACTTACAAGCGCATCGCCGCGCGCGGGCTGGCGATCAGCGAAGAGAATCGGGCCGAAGCGTTGCGAATTTTCGACGAGGCGGCCGCCCGGACGCTGCGAAGCGCGCCCGCCGATTTCAATTTCCGCGCGACCGTTGCCTGGCCTCAGGAACAGCAGATCCTGTTAGCGCAGCTCAAGGCGCTCGTCGAAAAAGACTTCTCGGCGGAAAGCCCGCTCAATCGCTTTGGAGAAGCGCGCCGCGTATTCGAGCTGGAGCGCTACTTCAGCGAGGTCGCTATCGACCTGACCGAGGGCATGGCGCCGCTGCGCGTGAACGGCTTCATCGACCGCATTGACCTTGTTGACGAGCGGCTCGTCGTGGTCGACTACAAGAGCGGCTCTACCAAGATCAACCGCGACGAGATGGAAGCGGGCCGTGACTTTCAGATGCTGGTGTACACGGAAGCGCTGCCTAAAGCGCTCGCGGCCGCGGGCGGCAAGGCGCAGGTGGCTGGCGGGCTCTTCTGGCATCTGCGCGGTTTGAATGCGAGCGGCGTCTTGGAGGTCGACAACGCGGACGATATCGCCGCTCTTGAAGCGGCAAAAGCGCATATAGCGCTGAATCTGCGCCAAGGGCGCGCCGGGCAATTCCCGGCCCATGCCAGCAAGCTCGAAAACGGCAAATGCGCGCGCTACTGCGAGTTCTCGCGCTTATGCCGCCGACAGGTCAGCGGCCGCCACAAGCCCCTGCCACCGCCCCATACGCCGAGCGAGGACGCCTAGATGCAGCCGACGCGCGAACAAAGCGACGCCATTCACATCCAGGACAAGAATCTGCTGGTTGTCGCCGGGGCCGGCTCCGGCAAGACGCGCGTGCTGGTGGCGCGCTATATTCAGCTGCTGGCCGACAACCCGACCTGGCCCATCGGCGCGCTTGTAGCCATCACATTTACGCGCGCGGCCGCCTTCGAAATGCGGCAGCGGCTACGCGAAGAATTAGAGCAGCAGGCGGGCTCGGCCGACGGGGAGCAATGGGCGCGGCATCTGGCGGCGCTGGACAGCGCGCGCATCGACACGATTCACGGGCTCTGCGCAGACATCTTGCGCGCCAACGCGGCGCAAGCCGGCGTCGACCCCAAGTTCGTGGTGCTGGATGAAATCGAAGCCGCCATCTTGCTGGACGAGGTCGTAGCCGATGAGCTGGCGACGCTCGATCTCCCGCTCGTCCAACTCTACGCCATTTACGACGCCTGGCGCATTGAGGACGAATCAAAGCGGATGAGCCTCGTTAGCGGCGCCAATCTGGCTGAAGAGCTGGATAGCGACGCGCTCTTCTGGCGCTGGCAAGCGCAATGGGCGGCGCTGGTCGATGACGAACGCCGGCGATTGCTCGCGTCAAGGGAGGCGGCGGCAGTCGAGATCATCGACTACCCGACCGTCAATGATGCGCTGGCGGACTTGCTGCGCATGTATCGCGACCAGCAGTGGCGCCTCCGCAAAGAAGAACCGCAAGCCGAGGACATCGTTGCGATATTGCAGACCTGGCACAAAGAAGGCGTTGTCGGCAACAAAGGCACGGCGGCGGCCTGGGGCGGCAAAGAAGAAAAAAAAGAAGTCGCCCAGGCGATGCGCGCGCTCCGCGACCGCGTTAAAGAAGCGCTGGACAGCATCGGCGAGCCGCCGGGCGAAATTGATCGGCGGACCGCGCAAGTGCTGCCGCTGTGGCGCAAGCTGCTCAGCCGCGTCCGTGACGCGTACCGCCAACGCAAAGCCGCCGACGCCCGGCTCGACTTTGACGATCTCGAGCGGCTCGCTGCCGAGCTGCTGGGCGATCCAGCCGTGCGCCGGCGCTATCGCAATGCCGAATTCAAGCACTTGCTGGTGGACGAATTCCAGGACACGAATGCCGCGCAGTGGCGAATCATTCGCTCCCTGGCCGACTTGAATTGTGGCGGGACGCTCTTCGCCGTTGGCGATCCCAAGCAGAGCATTTACCAATTTCGCGGCGCAGATATCAGCGTCTTCAACCGTGTGCGCGCGCGAATCCTTCAGCTGGAGGCCTGCCGGGCGCTGCCGCTTTCGATGTCCTTCCGCAGCCACAGCGCGCTGGTGGCCCTGTTCAATGCCCTTTTCGCGCGCATCCTGGTCCCGGAACCAGACAACCCGGCCCATGCCTATGAAGTGGCATTCGACGCCGGGATGCGGGCTTTCCGCGACGAGCCGCCGGCCGCGCCCGCCCTGGAATTGCAACTGCTTGACGCCGGCATGCGCGATGAATCGGGCGCGTACATTCGCGGGAAACGCGGCATCCGCAAGTATCCCGCCGACGACATGCGGCGTTGGGAAGCCTGGGAGATCGCCGACCGCGTCCAAAGCATGATCGCCGTGGCGCGTCCCGTTTACGACAAGGACAGCCGCCGCTGGCGCCCCATCGACTATCGCGATGTCACCCTGCTCTTCCAGTCCATGTCCAACGTAACGCTCTACGAAGAGGTCTTCAAGTCGCGCGGGATTCCCTACCTGACCGTCGCCGGGCGCGGCTACTACGACCGCCAGGAAGTCTGGGACGTGCTGGATTTGCTGCGCTGCCTGCACAACCCGGCCGATGATCTCTCGCTGGCGTCGGCTCTGCGCTCGCCGCTCTTCGCCTTCAGCGATGATCTGCTCTTCGCCCTGCGCCTGCTCCGCGACGACGCGGGCGAGACTCTGCCACTGTGGCGGGCGCTTCATATCGCCGCGGACGCGGGCGCCCCGGGCCTCGTCGATGACTGTCCCGCGCTTGAATTTGCGCTGGAGGTCCTGACCGATTTGCGCCGCCTCTCGGGCCGCATCACCATTTCCGAGCTGCTGCGGCTGGCGCTGGCCAAGACTAACTACCTGGCTGTCTTGACGGGCTTGCCCGATGGCGCGCGGCGGCGCGGCAATGTCGAAAAACTGGAGCAACTTGCCGAAGCGAGCGGCAAGATCACGCTGGGCAAATTCACACAATATCTCGATGATCTTACGTCCCGCGAAGCGCGCGAAGGCGAGGCGCTGCTGGAAGCGGGCAACGCCCTGCGGCTGATGACCGTGCACGCCAGCAAAGGCCTGGAATTCCCGCTGGTCATCCTGGCGGATACGTCCTGGGCGCGCGGCGCCGGCGGAGCCCCGCTGCTGCTCGCCGACCCCGAACATGGACTGAGCTGCCAGCTTTACGACGCCGCTACGAACAAAAACGAGTCGGGCTTCGCCCACAAGCGCAACGCCAATCTGCAGAAGCTCAAGGAGGCGGCCGAACGAAAGCGCCTGCTCTATGTCGCCGCAACCCGCGCACAAGACTACTTGCTCATCAGCGGGCAAGTCAAGCGCAACAGGGAGGGGCGCTGGACGAGCAGAGGCTGGCTGAGCGATTTGCTTGAGGCGCTGGAACTGCAGGACATCGAAGGTCATCCGCAGCAAACTTGCCAATACGCCAGTCAGCCCGTCGCGGTGTTGATGCCGCCGGCGCCGCCGCCGCCCGACCTGCTCTATCATTCGGCCAATATCGCCGACGACCTCTGGGACTTCGAGGCGGACCCGCGCGATTATCCGCCGCTTCAGCCGCTTCTGCTGGGGCCCTTGCCGCCCCCGCCCGCGCCCGCCGTAACCCATATCACCGCCACGCAGATCGCGCAGTTGGGCGCTTTTCGCCATGGGCTGAGCGCGCGACAGCGACTGATAGCCGGGCGGCGCTTTCGCGCTAGCGTGATGGGTGGCTTGCCGCCGGATGCGAGCGCAGCCCTAAGCGGCGGCAATCGCGCTTCGCCGGCGGTGATTGGCGCAATCGTGCACGAGCTGCTGCGCTACGGCAACTTCGCGCTGGACACGCCCGGCAGCGATGAAATGATCCGCTCGGTCGCCTGGGAAAAGGGCTTGACGAATCCTCAGCTGGAAGCGCCGGTCCAGCAGGAAGTCCGCCGTTTGCTTGAACGCTACGCCGACAGCGACGTCTGCCGCTGGATTCGCAGCGCTCGCCAGCAGGGGCGCGCGGTCCATACCGAGCTGGCCTTCTTGTTCCGCACGGATAAGCGCGTGATCCACGGCGTCATGGATGTGCTGCTGGAGGGACACGACGGCGAGTGGCTCATCATCGATTACAAGACCAGTCAGGTCATAGCCGACGCCTACGAAGCGCATGCCCGGCGATACCGGCTGCAGCTGGGCGTCTACGCGGCGGCCGCGCAGAAACAGCTGGGGCTGGAGCGTCCGCCGCAGACTTGCGTTCACTATATCCGCGGCAACCGCACGGTTATGCTGGCGAGCGAAGACTGCCGGGCCGAGCTTGACGCGCTGGAAACGGCCATCGGCGCATTGGCGGCGCTTGATGATTAGCCGCCTGCGAAAAAGGCTGCCGGCAGGCACGCGGGCGCCTTTACGCAATCCGCTGCTGCATTATGAGCTGGCCAAGGCACGGGGACGCCCTGCCGGTCCCGGCTTCGCGCTGCAGCTGACGGCGCTGATCGCCCTGCTGGGCCTTTCTGCCGCGCTCTATGCCGCCGCCCTTGGCGCCCCCGATGCCGGTAACTTTTCCGCCCGGCTCTGGCAGAGCTTGTACTTCCCGGCGCTGGCGCTGCAAGCGTGCGCCTTGATGCTCGCGCTGGCGCTGGGCGCGGCATCAGTCGACGCCGAACGCAATCGCAAGACCTGGGACAAGCTGCGCGTCACCGAGGCCGGCGCCGGCCTGGCCTTGCGCGCCCGCTGGCTGGGCATCTTGTACCGGCTGCGCGCGCCAATCGCCGCCATCCTGCTCTTGCGTCTGCTGCTGGCGCTGGCGGCGCTGTTTGAGCTGTCCGCTTTCGGCGGGCACTATGTTCAGATGCTGAGCGCCGGCGCCGCGCCAACGCTCGGTGACTGGCGTATCGGCCTGCTCTTGATCTCGCTAAGCGTCGCGCTCAGCCTGGCGCAGCCGCTGGCCATGATCGCCGCGGCCGCCGCGCTGGGCTTGATGCTGTCCGTGACTGTCGCGGAACGCCTGTATAGCGCGCTGCTGCAAATCGCGCTGGCCGTTATTTATGTCGCCCTGCTGCTGGCAGCGTCCGCAGGCGCAGCCGGTATTCTGGAAGGCCGGCTGATCATGTCGGACGCGGCGCAGTTTGCGGTCATCCTGCTTCACAGCAGCTTCGGAGATTGGGGCTTGCTGCTGGCGCAACTGGGCAGCCTGGGCCAAGTGTGGGCGCGCGTGCCAGCGGGCCCGTACATCTGCGTGGGCATGGCGGCGCTTCTGCTGATTCAGGCGTTCATCGCCGACGGCTTGATGTCGTTGGTTGAGCGGATCTCGGAGCGGCGGGGGTAAGCGGCAGTGAATAAATTACGACTTGGACGTAGCCTCCAGGCTCATACCGAATTGAACTATTCGCGAATTGACGGGCCCGTTTCTGTTGCGCCTTTGCGCTCGTCTCCAGACAAAAGAAACTTACGGAAATTTCCGCTCCACAAATCGTACAGCAGATACACACTTAGTCCTACAGAAGCGACAAACAGAAAAATCAGGTAAGCAAACAAAATGACAAGGATTGGGGAATTCATGAGTCTGATGCCTCAGTACTGCCGCCATATTATAATCGGGAGCAATTCACGCGCTCGCTTGCCATAGATGATACACGCAGAACACTAAGAATAGTAATGAAGCAAATGTATGGCTCTAATCTGTTGGACGGCTAACCGAATTGCGGCAATATCGAAACAATCCAGAACTCTCTGTGCCCTCTGTGTATCCTCATTTTCCTCGGTGGTAAAGCAAACATGGTACTAAATTGAAAAATGCCACCCGACAGCCGCGACTACAAAAACTTGACCGACTATTTGCAGCATCTGTATCAGCGCGAGCCCTTCACGCGCGCCGGCATCGAGCATCCCGTGACCGTGTATTACCCGGCCGACTGGCAGATACACGACCTGGACAGCCTGCTGGACCCCACGCCGCCAACCGCCGAATCGCGCGACTTCGCCGTCTACGATTACAGCTACCTGCACGATTTGCAGAACGGCAAACCCGGGCTGCACAACGGCAGGACCTTCACCCTGAAGTCCCTCCGTGAAAAGCCGCTGAAACTGCGCGGCGCGCTCGGACGCTACTACGATATGCTGGCGACCTGCGCCGCTTTCGAGCGGGAGTTGCGCGCGGCGGCGGCCCAAGGCTGGATGCGGGCGCCAGCGCGCGCCGCCTACCATCGTCAGGTTCAGCCGCCCGAGGCCTTGCGGCGCGGCATCAAGCGCAGCGCGGCCATCGGAATCGGCACGCTGACGGTCTTCAACGACGCCGGCCAATACAAGGCGCTGCTGGCGCGGCGCTCGGACGCCACCGCCTTCGACAGCGGCATGTATCACGTGCTGCCTGCGATGATGTTTGGGCCCACAACTGCCGATTTCGCCGACGCCCGCGAGTGGAGCGTCAAACATCAAGTGCTGCGCGAAGTGCTGGAGGAATTGTTTAACATGCCCGAGCAGCGCAGCCCGGCCCGCTGGGATTTCTACTACGATCATCCCGCGCTGCGCTATCTATCCAGTTTGCTGGATTCCGGCGCGGCGCAGCTCTGCGCCAGCGGCATTATCCTCAACTTGCTCACCTTGCGGCCGGAAATCAGCACGCTGCTGCTGATCCACGACCCGGACTGGTACCGCCGCGTCACAGCGCCCGACAGCGATATGCCGCTAGCAACCGCCGACGAAACGCTGCGCGACAGTCTGGTCGCCGCGCCAATTGCGGACGACGCCGTATTTCTGTCCCATTTCCCAGCCGATTTGCACCTGATGATGCCGGCGCAGGCGACCGCGACCCTGTGGCTGGGCATTGACCTCGCCCGCCGGCTAATCAGCAATGCGCCCGCAATCGACAATTAGCACGTGCGTTATTCGGCCCGAATGCGCTAGAATGCGCCCAACCGACGATATCGCCGCCCAAACGTGGCCAGGAGACGACTATGCCCCAAAAGGGAGAGATGGCGCCCGACTTTGAATTGCTCAATCAGAAGGGCGAGGCTATCAAGCTCAGCGATTTTCGTGGCAAGAAGGTGCTGCTCTTCGCCTACCCCAAAGCCGGCACCTCGGGCTGCACCGTGCAAGCCTGCGGCTTCCGCGATAACTTCGCAGAACTAGAAACAGCCGATGCTGTTGTCCTGGGATTAAGCCCGGACGAACCGACGGCCCTGGCCACCTGGATCGACAAGGAAGCGCTGCAATACGACCTGCTCTCCGACCCGAATCACCAGGTGCTGGAAGCATGGGAGGCCTGGGGCGAAAAATCCATGTACGGCAAGAAGTACATGGGCGTTATCCGCTCGCACTGGATCATCGGCGAAGACGGCCGGGTCCTCGACGCGCAACTCAAAGTCAGCCCCAAGAAGAGCATCGAGAAGGCGCTGAAATTCCTGGCGCGGTCTTAGGGTCGCCGCCGGCTGACGATCAGCCGACTATTGCCCCGCGCCTGGTCGCTTGCGCGCGCCCAACTCCCACCGCTTCTGGTATGATGACGGTGTCTGACACCGAAACTGAGCTGGGCGATCGCCTATGATTGCGCGAATGCCGCTGACGCTGCTCTGGTGCCTGCTGCTCTCAGCCTGCCATCGGGGCGAAGCGGCGCAGAATATCACGGCCGCGGAACTGCAGCCGACCTACGAGATCGTATACGTGACGCTGACGCCCGTGCCGACCCGTGTGCCAACCCTCGTGCGCTTCCCGCCAACGGCCACGCCCGATACCGCCCCCGCGCCGGAAGGCACGCCGATTACCGCCGAGACTTGCGTCGCGGCGCTGACGGACCGCTATACCGCCGCCAGCGATCAATGCCTGGAAGGCCCGACCGGCTTCTTCTGCAATGGCGGGCTGCCGCCTATAGTTGAGCCGGCGTCCGACGCGTTCAGCGAAACCGCCCTGGCCGAGGCGGACGCGATCGACCGCCTGCACAGCCGCCCGCTGTCGGCGGCCAAGGGCGGCGGCCTGCTCTGGCTGCGGCTGGAGAAAGATATCCTGATGGATGCCCTGATCGTGGGCAATCTCAACATCAGCAACCGCGTCGATACCGAGACCGGCCTGGCGCGCTGGCGGTCAATCACCATCGAGAGTGGCCCAGCCGTTGCCGACTGCGACGCGATGCCGCCACTCGGCGCGTTGGTCGTGCAAGGCTTGTATGGTCGGGGCGCTCGGGTCTTCATCAATGGCGTCGCCACTGAAATCAACGGTACGCTGATCGTGCTGACGCAAGCCGATCACACCAAATTCATCGCCATCGAGGGCCAGGTGGTGTTGGTCGCTTTTGGGCAGACGGTGCGGCTAAATGTCGGCGAGCAACTGAATCTGCTTTATTCACCGGGCGACTGGACCAAACCGGCGCAGTTGCCGGGCCGGCCGGTCTTGCTCGAATACGAACTGATCAGGCGCCTGCCGATTCTGCTCTTCGACCGTCCCGTGCCCATCCCGCAGCCGGGTTACGCGCAGACGCAAGGCGGCGTCAATATGCGCGTCGCGCCCGACATCAATTCGCGCCTGCTCTTCCAGGTGCCCGCTGGCGAGACGATGGGCATCCTGGGCATCAGCAGCGACCGCGAGTGGCTGCATATCCGCTTCGGCAATGGCGAAACCGGCTGGATGAGCGCGGAGCTGCTGGCCGGCCGGCAAGGGCCGATCCACAAAGTCTACGATCTCACGCCGGAACCGCCGCAGCGTTACGGCGCCTACGGTTATCGCGCCGTGGTCAACGTGCCGCGCGGCGGCAACTTGCGCGAAGCGCCCGATACCGCCTTCCGCGTCAAGCGCACCCTGCCTTCCGGCATGGAAGTCAGGCTGTTGGCGCGCAGCCCCTACAGCCCATGGGTGCAGGTGGACGCCGACGGCGATATCGGCTGGATGGCGCTGTTTACCTTGCAGACAGAAGCCGTCATCAGCTCCCTGCCGATTGACTACAATGTGCCGCTGCCTCCGCGCGCCACGCCGACGCCCTCGTTCAGCTACGGCGGCGGACACGCCTATCCCGACCCCGCGGGCGGATATTGAGGCGCAACGACCCGTATCGTTGAGATGACGGCACTGCCGCCCAGCGCCGCGTCAGCTACGTCGCGCGCATTCAAGAGGTTGCCTGATGCGCAGTCATCCAGCGGCTTCCCGTCGCAGTGGTAAAGCGTGAGGCTCAACTCGTAGTCGCCGGCGGGCAGGTCGACGGGCATACGCAAATCATAGCGATCGACAATGTAGCCGCCGTGTCCCCGGGCCTCGCTCGCAGGCAGACCCGCCGGATGCTGCTTTCCGGCGAGCAAGCGCGGCGGCCCGCTGGCGTAAAGGCTCAAGAAACTGGCATAGTCGCGGGCCGGACGCTCACGCGCGTACCAGTATGCCTTGAATACGAGCCGATCGCCCGGACTGAAAACATCCGCGTTCAGGTCGTAGCCCAGCAGCTGCACGTCGTCGCCTATTGCATACAGGCGTTGCACTTGGGCCGGCAGCGCCTGGCCCGGCGGCGAATCAATCCAGGCGACGCCTTCGCGATAGCTGATGAGCAGACTCAAGAGCGCGATTGCGCCACCCAGCAGAACGCCGACAGCGCTCGTCCGCGACAATGCCGGCGTCGTCCAATAGGGACGCGGCGTGAGCGGCCAACTGCGGGTACGCCAGGCGATGCCTATCGCAATCAGACAGGCCGCCGCAGCGGCAAGCGCGCCACTTCCACCCGTCGCGAAAGCCGCCGATTCGTTCAGCGCCGCCGCAGTGTCCAGCGCTGCCCGCCCTTGCGGCAGATAGAGCAGCGGAATGACCGTCACAATTGGCGCCGCGACGAAAATCGCGACCGTGGTGCTCCGATAACGGGCGCTTACGCGGCTCAGCCACAAGCCATTCGTGCTCGCTGCTATCGCCAGGCAAGCGGCGGTAAGCGCCAGCAGTTGCGAGGGCGCGCCAAGCCCCTGCAGTAGCGGCGAGCCGCTCCACAATCCAGCCGCGCCCGGCTGCATCAACGAGATCAGCAAAAGAGCCAGCCCGGTAAAATATGCCGTGCCGAGAAGGGCCTGTGGGTGGCGGGTCCGGTAGCCGCTGATATAAAGCAGCAGCGCCCCCAGTGCGCCAAGGCCCGCCAGCGCCCATTGCGCCGGGCCCAGCAGCGGCAGTTGGCGCAAGCCATTAAGGGCGCCAGCATCGTCGACCGGCGGCGCCGAGAGCAAATCTTCCAGATACAGAAAATTGCCGCTGAATGCCCGCAGACTCGCCGGCGCGTCCTGCGACCACAACGCCACGCCAGCGAACACGCCCAGCGCCACAGCCAGCGCGGCCAATATGCCGGAGTGGGCGCGCAACTGGCTGGCTTCGCGGTTGAAGCGCTGAATCAGCGTCTCAAAGAGCAGCCAGGCCAGTGTGATGCCGGTCAAGGTCAACGCGGTCGTCTGGCGCGTGTGGAGCAAGACGGCCTGCAGCAACACAGCCAGCAGGAAGTTGACCGGCAGCGGCCGGTCGCGCAAGGCGTCCACGCGCCAAAGCAGCAGCGGAAACAGCGCCATTGCCAGAAGCTCGGAATAATCGCCGCGCGCGAAAGCCAGGTTGCGCATCAGCACCGGGCTGTACACATAGACGAGACCAGCGATTAGCGCGCCCAGCCGGCCGCTGCGCCGCTTGCAAAAGGCGTACATCCCCCCGCTGCAAAGCGCAAAGCAGAACAGCAGCAGGATTGCTTCGTCCACTGGCAGCCGAGGCGCTTGCGCCAGCGGCAGGACCAGAAATAGCGACGAGAGCAGGCAAAGGAGCAGCCCCGAGTCTACCGGGAGCGTGTAGTGTCGATTCATTGCGAGCCGGCGAAAGTGTGTCCTTAATCCAGCGAGTCAGTATACCCCGCGCCGCAGCGCCCTTCAATTTGCTCTCGCCGCGCCGCAAATCGTGCCAAGTCGTCGCTTTCGGGGTATCTTTGTAGCAGTCAGACGAGCGACGAAGGGGCGACCGATGGCGGATGAACGCGCGCAAGACCAAGCGACATACAAGCGGCGGATCAACGCCTGGGCCATGTACGACTGGGCTAATTCCGCTTTCGCCACCACCATTCTCGCCAGCCTGCTGCCCATCTACTACAGCACTGTCGCCGGCAGCGCGCTGCCCAGCGAAGCCACCGCCACCGCCTACTGGTCGCTGACCATCAGCTTCTCGCTCTTCGTGCTGGCCATCTTGTCCCCCATTCTGGGAACTATTTCCGATGTCATGCGCAACAAGAAGCGCTTTCTGTCGATCTTCATCGGCGCGGGGGTCATCGGCACTGGGCTGCTGGTGCTGGTGGGCACGGGAGACTGGCTGCTGGCGTCGCTGTTTTTTGTGCTGGGTCGAATCGGCTTCGGCGGCTCCATCGTCTTTTACGACGCCCTGCTGCCCCATGTAGCGCGCGAAGAAGACCGTGACTGGGTGTCGTCGCGAGGTTATGCGCTCGGTTATCTCGGCGGCGGCATCTTGCTGGCGATCAACGTGGCGATGTTCTTCTTCATCCCGGACAGCCTGTTCGAGAACGCCGGCATTCGCTTGTCCTTCCTGAGCGTAGCCATTTGGTGGCTGGTGTTTTCGCTGCCGATTCTGCGCCGCGTGCCAGAGCCGCCCTCGCTCTCCGTTACCTTGCAGCGCGGCGAAAATGTGCTCGGCGTCAGTTTGCGACGGCTGCGGAGCACACTGCGCAACATCCGCCAATATCGCGAGCTCTTCAAGTACCTGGTCGCCTTCCTGGTTTACAACGACGCCATCGGCACCATCATCGCGGTGGCGGCGATTTACGGCGCCGAGCTTGGTTTCGGGCTGGAAGAATTGGTCCTGGCGATTTTGATGGTGCAATTCGCCGGCATCCCCTTCAGCATCATCTTCGGCCGCTTGCCGGCCCATAATGACAGCCGCGCGCCCTTCTACCTGGCCTTCATTCTCATCAACGCCGTCGGCCTGCCCATACTCGGCATCGGGCTGGTGAACGCCCTGCCCGCCACCGTCACCGGCGCAGCGCCCGCGCCCTTCGTCGCGCAAGGCGAGCACGTCGGCGAAGGCGTATACGCGCTCGACAGCGACGCTTTCTCGGCACGCGGCGATTGGCAGACCGAGATCGTCCCGGGCGACGCCCTGATTGGCGAAGGCATCATGGGCAGCTTGACCGCCCTGCTGACCGGCGTCCCAGACGACCTGCGCTACGCCGTAAGCAGCGACCGGAACGCTGCGCAGACCTTCAACTTCAACGGGGGGACGCTGGAGCTCACGTACCGCCTGTCGCCCGACGGCGGCTTGATCGGCTTCAAACTGGACGGCGAAGCGCTTGGCGCCGACGACGAGGGCGCGCCGCTGCTCATAGACACGTTCGGCGAGACGCTGCGCTATGGCGAGACGACGACAATCGAGATCGCGACAGCCGGTCCGCAAAGCCTGGAAGTTTTGAACGCGAGCGCACAAGCGGACGCCGTCATCGCGATTTCGCAGGTTGAAGTGCTGTCGCCGGCCCGCCAGAGCAGCCTGCCGACCATTGCGCTGATCATCCTCGCCTTTGAATTGGTGGCTCTGGCGCTGGCGCGATTGCTGCGAGCGCGCTTCGTCGGCCTGTCCAACTGGCTCGACACGCGGCGCAGCATCTTGCTCTCGCTAGTGGTTTATAGCATCGTGGCCTGCTGGGGCTTCCTGCTGGACGCCACGCTGGAATTCTGGATGCTGGCGCTGATGGTGGCGATGGTGCAAGGCGGCAGCCAGGCGCTCAGCCGCAGCCTCTACGCGAGCTTGTGCCCGACCGCCAAAAGCGGCGAATTCTTTGGCTTCTACGCCATCATGGAGAAATTCGCCTCGATCATCGGCCCGCTAATCTTCGCCTTCGCCGGTATCGCCCTGGGCAGCAGCCGACCCGCTATCCTGAGCCTGATTCTGCTTTTCGTGCTGGGCGGCTACCTGCTCAGCCGCGTCGATATCGCCGCCGGGCAGCGCGTCGCCCGCGAAGAAGACGCCGCGCATGGAGTCGCCGGCGGCTGACCGACTTAGGGCTGTTGGCTGTTACAATGGAAGCAGAAAGACTTTGCGAGTAGAGAGCGAAGACGATGCCCACGGTTGGACAGCCAGCGCCCGACTTTGAACTGCTGAACCAAGCCGGAGAGACGGTACGCCTCAGCGACTATCGCGGCCGGCGCGTGGTAATCTTCGCCTTCCCCAAAGCCAATACCATGGGCTGCAACAATCAAGCCTGCTCCTTCCGCGATGTCTTCCCGCAGATCGAAGCGCGGAACGCCGTCGTGCTCGGCGTCAGCTCGGACAGCGTCGAGACCCTGGCCGCCTGGAAGCGGCGCCAAGCGCTGCAATACGACTTGCTCTCCGACCCCGACCACGCGATGCTGGACGCCTGGGATGCCTGGGGCTTCAAGCTCTTCTCTATCATCAAGCTGCCGATTTCCGCCACACGCTCTTACTGGGTCATTGACGAAAACGGCATCCTGGTCGATCAACAAATCGGCGTGCGCCCACAAGAAAGCGTCGACAAAGCGCTTGCGGCTGTCGCGCGGCTCGCGCCTGGCTAAAGCTTGTCCGTTTCTACTGGGTCAACTTGCTTTTGTCTACGCCGTTCCCGGCCCGTTCCCGCCATCTCTATAGCGGGCATCCCATATCATCAGTGAAGGGTGACTCGACGATGAGACAGGTTGTCATTGCGCCTGAGTTTACATGGTCGGACACATAGTTTCATGTTCGCTAAGCGCGCTCCCCCTCCCTGGCTTGCCGGATGCTCGCCATAGAGATGGCGAGACGGGGCCGGGGGGTGGGGTAGACTTTGCGACCAACACGAGTATCATAACACCCTACGCGGGCACGAAAGCAAACGGAACGAACAATGAAACTACTCCTCATCGGCTTCGGCGTGGTGGGCCAGGGACTGGCCGAGATCTTGCGCGACAAAGGCGCGCAGCTGGAACAAGCGCACGGATTCTCGGCGACGATCGTCGGCGTCGTCACCGCCAGCAAGGGTTCGCTCTACCGCGCGGATGGACTGGACATCGCGGCGCTGCTCGCGGCAGCGCAGAGCGGCTGCTTCGACGCCTATCCCGAACAAGCGGGACTGCGCCGCCGCCTCCCCGCGGGCGAGATGATCGCTGCCGGGTCCGCCGACGTCCTGGTCGAAATGAGCCCGACCAATCTGGAAAGCGCGCAGCCGGCGCTCGCCATCTGCCATCAGGCGCTGGACGCGGGCTTGCATCTGGCGCTGGCGAACAAGGGACCGGTCGCGCTGGACTACGCCAATCTGCGCGACAAAGCGCGAGCCAAGGGCCTGCAATTGCGCTACGAAGCCACGGTCATGGCGGGCACGCCCACCATGCAGCTGGCGGAGGAGGCCCTGGCCGGCTGTGAGATTCGCTCGGCGCGCGGCATCTTGAACGGCACGACCAATTACATGCTCACGCAGATGGAAGGCGGCCTGTCCTACGCCGAGGCGCTGGCGCAAGCGCAGGCCCTGGGTTATGCCGAGGCCGACCCCAGCGGCGATGTCGAAGGCTGGGACGCGGCGGGCAAGGTCCTGATCCTGGCCAACGCCCTCTTCGGCAGCAGCCTGGCTATGGCCGACCTGGACGTCAGCGGCATCACGCAGATCAGCGCCGCCGACATCGCCGCCGCGGCAGCCGCTGGCGAGCGCTACAAGCTCATCGCCCAGGCGACGCCCGCCGGCGGCGCGGTCAAAGCGCGGCGCTTGCCGCTCAGCGACCCGCTGGCGAGCGTCTCCGGTTCGACCAACGCCATTACCCTGGAGACGGACTTGCTGGGCGATGTCACGCTGATCGGCGCCGGGGCGGGCAAACTGGAAACGGGCAGCGCCATCTTGTCCGACTTGCTGGCGATCCAGCGAAACGCGCGCGCATAGCCGAAACTGTCGCGTAATTTGTTCGTAAACTCTATAGGCGCGGCCAACACGCCTTTGATATTCGATTTATACCTATGCTATACTGGCTGCAATCCGCAGCCGGCTATGCCAAGCTCAGTAAGGGGATAATCCAGAGATGCCATCCATTTTACAGAAGGTTCAAACACTCTTCAGCGCCAATATGCACGGCATGATCGACCGCGCGCTGGAAACCAACTCGCTGAAAGTTATGGACGAATATATTCGCCAGGTCGAGCGCAATCTTGACGCGCTGGACGACTCGGCGGCGACCGTCGGCGGCTCCGTGCGCACGCTCAAGCGCAAATACGAAGAATTCTCCAACCAGTCCGACAAGCTGGACCGCGATATTGATACCCTGATTCTGCGCGGCAAGAACGACCTCGCCGCCGCCGCCCAGGCTGAAATGAACACCAAGCAGGAACTCGCGCAAGAATACTACGAGCAGTGGCAAGCCCAGGAAGAGCAATACCAGAGCATGCTCAATATGCGCTTGAAGCTGGAGAGCCGCCTCACTACGGTTAAGCAAGAACGCGAAAAGATGCGCTCTTTGATGGAACTGGCCGAAACCAAAAAGGTCATGACCAAGACGCTGAAAGCCATGGACAAGCTCGATACCTCGGGCGACCAGGAAATCGACAACTTGCTGGACTCCATCTATTCCAAGATCGACGAAGAAGACGCGCGCGCCGAATTGGCCAGCCGCAAGCTCTCCGACCAGATCGAAGACACGGTCGGCATTGGCCAGGTCGAGTTGCAGTTGGAAGAGCGCCGTCAACGCCTGTTGGGCGACAACTAATCGCCGTCTTTCGCCCTTGATGGCTGCCGCAGGAGCTGAGACCCGCCATGTCAGTCGACCGTGAGGCGCGCCAGAAAGTCATCGGCGCGCTCTTCGCCAATGCGCTGCTGCGCTGGGAGACCCTGGTCACGCTCATGGTCACCGCCATCCTGTTCATCTTCGTTCAGGATGTCAGCCTGCCCTTTATGGAGTGGCAGCCCTGGTACTGGCTGGTGCTCGGCGGCTTGGCCGAGACGGTGCTGGTCGCCTCGACCCTGACCGACCCGGAAGCGACCGAGCAGGCGCTGGCCGAGGACTTCGAGCGCGAATACGATTTGCGCAATATCCGCAACCGCGTCTCGCGCGAACGCCTGCGCGACGCCTTTGAGTATCGGCGCAATATGCTTAAGCTGGTGGATGCCGCGCGCGGCGCCATGCGAACCCGCCAGCGCAACCTCATCAGCGGCATCAACGACTGGATCGCCCACATGTACAGCCTGGCGAACCGCATCGACTACTTCGAAAACAACGACCTGGCCGCGCGCGACCTGCAGCAGGTGCCGCGCAAGATCGAGCAAGTCAAGTCGCGCATCGCCACCGAGAAACACGAAGCCACGCGCCGCGACTTGACGCAGCAACTCAAACTACTGCAGCGGCAACTGGTCAGCCTCGAAGCCAGCGCCAGTATCATCAAGCGCGCCGAGATTCAGCTGGAAAGCACACTCTCGGCCCTGGGCACCGTTTACGCGCAGATGTCGCTGCTGGGCACCAAAGACACCAACAGCATCCGCGGGCAGCGCCTGGGCGTCGAGATCAAAGACGAGATCGACAAGCTGCAAGACACCATCGACGCCATGGACGAGGTGCATCTGCACGGCCAGAATCTGGGCTTCGACTTCATCGAATCGGACTACCTTGATAAAGCCGACGCCATCGACCAGGCCGAGCAAGAATCCCGCGAACGCCTCGGCGCGATCAGCGGCCGGGCGCCGGAAGACAGCGAAATCCTGGCCGCGCTCGACGAAGCCGACGCGCGCGACCAAGTCCAGCGCTAGCCGAAAGCGCGAAGATCTCCCAATATAGACGGCAACTGTAGGGTCGATTCTGTGAATCGCCCATCTTATTGAAGGCGTCTGTTATATGGGCGACACGCGGTGTCGCCCCTACTTGATTGCAGAGTTAGGAGCGAAGCATGTCCGTAATCAATTGGTTTGAAGTGCCGGTCGCTGACTTCGAGCGCGCCAAGACTTTCTACGAAACCGTGCTGGACAAGCAGCTATTCGTCAACGACCAGCGCGAGACGATGGGCAGCATTTTGGGCGTCTTCCCGCATGATGGCCAGGTCGGCGGCTGCCTGGTTCACAATCCGCAGTACGGCTATACGCCCTCAGCCGAAGGCACGCTAGTCTACTTCACGATCACGGGCAACATGGACAGCGCGTTGACGCGCGTGCCCGCTGCCGGCGGCCAGGTGCTGCTGCCCAAAACGGAGCTGGGCGAAAACGCCGGCGGCGGCTACGTCAGCTGGGTGCGGGATACCGAGGGCAATAAAGTCGGCTTCTACTCGGAATCATAATTCGAGCGAAAAGCCGCTAATCGAAAGACTCGACGACAGGCTCGCGCTTTTTCTTGCCCGGGACCAGCGAACTGAGCCGCCGTATCAGGCGCGGCGTTTCACGTTCGATGTTGACGGTATCCTCGATCAGATTGACCACGGTCGTCGCCATGATGACCAGGGTCAGATACATGTAGGCGACCACGGCATAGGTCTCGACATAGCGAAACGAGCGCCCTGACGACGTCTTGGCGATTTGCGTGATATCGCGAATGCCAAGGAAAGCGAGCAGCGAAGAGTCTTTGATCATCGCCACGAAGTCGTTGCCGAGCGGCGGCAGCACATTGCGAAAGGCTTGCGGCAGCACCACCGTTCGCATCGTCTGCCAGTAGGTCATGCCGACTGAGTAGGCCGCTTCGAACTGGCCCTTGGGTATCGACTGAATGCCGGCGCGCACCGTTTCCGACATATAGGCGCCGTAGGTAATCGCGAGCGCCACAACGGCCGTGCCGGCCGAGCTGCCGCGCCAAATGAGGTCGGGAATCTCCGGATCATTCGCCAGGTCGCGCACACCCTCCACAAGCGTGCTGTTGATCAGGTCGCGCAACGCCGGCACAACAATGAAACCGGTAACCAGCAGAACAACCAGAATCGGGATGCCGCGCATGACGCTAACGTATACTGTGCAGACGTTGTATAGACCGATACGGAGGATGCGCAAGATTCCTTTGCGCCGCGACTCGCGCGATTGCGGCGGCGCCGGCGGATTCGAGCGGACAATGCCGACGACGACCGCGATGGTCAGCGCGGTCACATATGACGCGATGCTGACAAAGAGCGTCATACTGACGCCGTCTATCAGCTGATTGAAGATATTCGAATAGACCTTGTCCGTGAGGATGCTGATCGCAAGCAAGATCCCGAGAATCACCAGAAAGATGATCCAGTAAGGCAGCGTATAAAGGCGCGCCAGGCGCATCGCCCGTCCGCGTGATTCAGCGATAACCTGCTCCAAATCGGGTTCGGGCGGCCGTGACGGCATTCGGGATCCCCAGTCAAGTTTGCGCGTCAAATGCAAAGTGGGACAGTACCAAGCCTGTCCCACTCGTTATGGATTTGAAACGTCCGGCCTAGTCTTGGCCGCAGGGCCCGGTGGTCATTCCCCATGTGTCATTAATGACCTTCATTGCGCCGTCCGCCATCATGCTGTCCAGCGCCATGTTGAATAGCTCAACCAGGTCGGAGCCTTGCGGGAAAATCATGCCCAACTGCTGCTTGATCAGGTCATCCGACAGCAGCTTGATCCGGTCCGCGTTCAATCCCACATAGCCCTGGCCTGCCACGTCATCAACCACCATCGCGTCGATATCGCCGGTCATCAGCGCCTGCACCGCCAGCCCGAAATCGCCATAGCTGACGATGCGACTCTCGTCGCCGCCCAACATCTCCACGGCCGCGATATAGTTCGTCGTTGCCACTTGTGTGCCTACGACATAATCTCCGGCCACAAATTCTTCGGCGCCGCTGAAGCGGTCTTCGTCAAGGCGCACCATCATGCGCTGGACGACATCGTGATAGCATTGCGAGAAGTCGACAATCTCCGCGCGCTCCGCGAGAATCGTGATGCCATTCGCCGATACGTCGTACTCCCCGTTTGAGACAGCGACAATCAAGCCTTCCCAGCTCGTTTCGATGTATTCCGGCACACAATTCAGTCGGGCGCAGATTTCGCCCAAGGTATCGTAATCCCAGCCTTCGCCTTCACCGGTCTCTTCGTTCAAGACGTTAAAGGGCGGATAGGCGTTCTCGACGGCCACCGTAACCGCGCGGCCGCCCAGATCGGGCAAGGCCATGTCTTCTTGCACGCCGCATGGTCCGGTGGTCATTCCCCATCTGTCATTAATGACCTTCATTGCGCCGTCCGCCATCATGCTGTCCAGCGCCGTATTGAAGGGCTCAACCAGCTCGGAGCCCTGCGGGAAAATCATGCCCAACTGCTGCTTGATCAGGTCATCCGACAGCAGCTTGATCCGGTCCGCGTTCAATCCCACATAGCCCTGGCCTGCCACGTCATCAACCACCATCGCGTCGATATCGCCGGTCATCAGCGCCTGCACCGCCAGCCCGAAATCGCCATAGCTGACGATGCGACTCTCGTCGCCGCCCAACATCTCCACGGCCGCGATATAGTTCGTCGTTGCCACTTGTGTGCCTACGACATAATCTCCGGCCACAAATTCTTCGGCGCCGCTGAAGCGGTCTTCGTCAAGGCGCACCATCATGCGCTGGACGACATCGTGATAGCATTGCGAGAAGTCGACAATCTCCGCGCGCTCCGCGAGAATCGTGATGCCATTCGCCGATACGTCGTACTCCCCGTTTGAGACAGCGACAATCAAGCCTTCCCAGCTCGTTTCGATGTATTCCGGCACACAATTCAGTCGGGCGCAGATTTCGCCCAAGGTATCGTAATCCCAGCCTTCGCCTTCGCCGGTCTCTTCGTTCAAAACGTTAAAGGGCGGATAGGCGTTCTCGACGGCCACTGTGATTACCCGGCCTTCAAGGTCGGGCAATTCGCCATGCGCCAGAACCGAAGAAAACGGCAGCGCAAGCAGCAAAAGTAGAACAAACAAAATCACTCTCTTTCCGGTGCTCATTTTTGTCCTCCATGGATCGCGGGAACGGAAATGTGACACTATTCAGGTGAAGTTATTGTAACACCCAATTCCCCCGACTCCTATAGCGCTGCGGGATTGGCGCTGTCCCCGCCCGCACCCAGCGCGGATTTGACAATTGACGTCAGCCGTCTATTATCATAGCGAGCCTGCTTCGGTTGCATTCAGCGCCTTGGCTTGCATAAAAGACCTGAGAGCGAGAAACTGACGTGACTGTATCCCACTGGCAATACACAGAACAGACCGAGCGCGAGGTTGACTTTCTCGTCGTGGGCGCGGGCCTGGCCGGCTGCAGCGCCGCTTATTTCGCCCGGCAGTTGCACAATCGCGATGTGGTCATCACCGATGCGCGCGATGTCGCCCTGGGCGCCAGCGGACGCAACGCCGGCTTCATGATCAGCGGCCTCGACACCTATTACCACCGCGCCATCGAAGAATACGGCCACGATGCGGCGCGCGAAGTCTGGGCCATGTCGCAGCGCAGCTTCGGCCATTGGCGCGCCTTCATCGAAAGCAGCCCCTTTCCCGTCCCGCTGGACGACGGCGGTTCGCTGCTGTTAGCCGAGACAAAAGAAGAAGCCAAGGAACTGGAACTGGCGGCGCGCGCGCTGGACGCCGACAAAATCGAGATCGCGTATTACAGCCGCGACCCGCTGGAACGCGGCTACTACGCCGCGATCGAGCAGCCGCTGGACGCCGGCGTGCAGCCCTACCTGCTGGTGAAGTCGATCATGGCGCAGTGCGGCGCGGAGCTTATCGCCAACAATGAATTGTATCGCCTGGAGCAAACGGGCGATTGCGTTCGCGTTTACACGCGCAAGTACATTTTCAAGGCGCAGTACGTCCTGCTCTGCACCAATGCCTGGTCGCCGCTAATCGACCCTTATTTCATCGGCAAGGTCACGCCGACGCGGGCGCAGTGCCTGGTCACGGAGCCGATCGATCATGTGCCCGTCCCCTTTTGCGGCTACAGCGACTACGGCATGATGTATTATCGCAGCACCTTTGACGGGCGCTTCCTGCTGGGCGGCGGCCGACAGCATTACCGTGCCGTCGAAGGCGACACGACTGAAGATCGCGTCAATCCCGGCGTGCAGGCCTTTCTGGATGACTACATGAAGAAGTACTTCCCCGATGTGACGGCGCCGGTGGCCCATCGCTGGAGCGGCATCATGGGCTTCAGTTGCGACGGCTTGCCCCTGGTGGGGACCTTGCCCGGGCGCTCGCGCATTGGCTTCGCGGTCGGCTTCACCGGGCACGGACTGGCGCTGGCGGGCGCCACGGTGGAGCGGGCGGTCGACAAGTTAATCGCCGGCCGCCATGCCGGCGCTGTGGATGTCTCTCGATTTGACTGAGACGCTTTTGCGCGCCGGCGCCTATTCCTCGCGCAAGACGTAACCGACGCCGCGCACCGTGTAGATTAGCCGACTGCCGCCCTCGATCTCCGTCTTTTGCCGCAGGTAGCGCACATAGACCTCGATGATATTGCTCTCGCCGCCAAAGTCATAACCCCAGACGCGGTCGAAAATGATATCGCGCGTCAGCACCTGGCGCGGGTTGCGCATGAAAAGTTGCAACAATTCGTATTCCTTGGCCGTCAGGTCAATCGCCGTGTCACGCCGATGCGCGCGATGGGTGCCGGTATCCAGCGTGAGATCCGCGAAACGCAGCACCTCGGGTTGCGAAGACGGCGCCGAGCGCCGCAGCAGCGCGCGCACGCGAGCGATCAGCTCGTCGATGGCGAATGGTTTGACCAGGTAATCGTCCGCGCCCGCCTCCAATCCGCTGACGCGATCACGCACTTCATCCTTGGCCGTCAACATCAGAATCGCCACATCGCCGCCGGCTCTCAATCGGCGGCAAACTTCCAGGCCGTCCAGACCAGGCAGCATCCAATCGAGGATCACCAGATCGGGCGGATTGTCGCGCGCCATGACGAGACCGGACTGACCGTCAGCGGCGACGCTGACCAGGAAGCCTTCGTAGATCAAGCCGCGCTCCAGGAATTGTGAAATGCGCGCTTCGTCTTCAATAATAAGAATGCGTTCTCGCGTCATGCTCTCCCCCCATGACAGTAAGCTACTCCATCATGATAGACGGCCTGTATGAGTATCTGATTAGAATAGATTAAACCTATGGTATTGAGAGCAGGTCCCGAGGGGTCATGGCCGTCGGCGGGCCAATGGTCCAGCAAGCTGGCTGCGTTGAAGGTCGAACGCTGCAAGCGCTTCCGGGCGGCGCGCGCGTTACATGCAGTTACCACTCCGCCACGGAGCCGTCTTCACGGCGCCAGCGCGGATTGCGCCAGCGGAATCCGTGGTCGGAGGCGGCGCGAACCTTGGCTTCGTCGATCTCAATGCCCAGGCCGGGCGCGGCCGGCACCGGCACATAGCCATCTTGATAATCAAAGACCGTGGGGTCCGCCAGGTAATCGAGCAAATCAGCCTGCGTATTGTAATGCAGGCCGAGGCTCTGCTCCTGAATCAGGGCGTTGTAGGCGACGGCGTCGACCTGCAAGCAAGAGGCCAGCGCAATCGGACCCAGCGGGCAATGCGGCGCCAGCGCCACATCATAAGCCTCCGCCATCGCGGCGATGCGCAGCACTTCCGAGATGCCCCCGGCGTGTGATACATCGGGCTGAATGATATCGACGCTGCCCTCGGCCAGAATCGTCTTGAAATCCCAGCGCGAGTACATGCGCTCGCCAGTGGCGATCGGGATTGAAGTCGAGCGCTTAAGATCCAGCAGCGATTCGTTGTGCATCGGCAAGATTGGCTCTTCAACGAACATCAAATGATACGGCTCTAACTCGCGGATCAACATCTTGGCCATCGGTTTATGCACGCGGCCATGAAAATCGACCGCGATGCTGAAATCATCCCCGACCTGCTGCCGCACCGACGCCACCCGCGCGACCGCCGCGTCAATATGCGCGAAGGTGTCCATATAATGCACTTCGTTGACCGCGCCCATTTTAACCGCGCGCAAGCCTTCGTCCTTCCGCTGCTGCGCCTGCCGCGCCACATCCGCCGGGCGATCGCCGCCGATGCCGGCGTAAATCTGCACCCGGTCGCGCACCTTGCCGCCCAGCAAATCATAAGCCGGCACGCCGTGAAACTTGCCCTTGATATCCCAAAGCGCCTGGTTGACGCCGGCGATGGCGCTCATCATCACTGGTCCGCCGCGATAGAAGCGCGCCCGAAAAAGCGTCTGCCAGATGTCCTCGATCTGGCGCGGGTCCCGCCCCAGCAGGTAGTCGGCCATATCCTCGACCGCGCCGCGAACTGTGCCCGCTTGCCCCTCCACAATGGGCTCGCCCCAGCCGAAGTAGCCGTCATCGGTCGAAATCTTGAGAAAGAGCCAGCGCGGCGGTACGGTGAAGAGTTCCAGCTGCGTGATTTTCATGGACTCGTCCTTGTCTTCAACTCCCTGATTATCGCAAATGGATTATAATGAGACGATAAAGCGTTTCCAAATTGAAGCGGAAAGGCAGCCCTCGTTGAAGCCTGCGGTTACTCCACTGCGCCGCCCAATTGGCCGGCGACTTGTTGTTCCGGCCTTTCTGCTTGGCTGGCTCCTTTTGCAGAGCGCGGGTCCGGTATCCGCCGCGACGACAGGGGAGGGCTCGGCCGCGGTCAATCCATTCATCCCGCTGATGCTGGCGCTGGGCATCATCCTGCTGGCGTCGCGGGCCGGCGGCGCAATCGCCCGGCTCTTGGGCCAGCCGCGCGTTCTGGGCCAGCTGATTGTGGGCGTCGTCCTGGGCCCGACCGTGCTCGACATGCTGCACTGGGGCATCCTGCAAGGCGTCGACCTGCAAAGCACCGTCAAGGAATTCGCCGAGCTGGGCGTGCTGCTGCTGATGTTCAACATCGGCCTGGAAGTACACCTCAGCGAACTGGCCAAGGTCGGCAAGGTGGCGGTCTTCGCCGGCGTGCTCGGCGTGGTCGTGCCGGTGGCCTTCACCGCCGTAGTCTTGCTGCCTTACGGCTATGACATGATCCCTGCCTTATTCGCCGGCGTGACCCTCGCGGCGACCTCGGTCAGCATCTCGGCGCAAGTGCTGCTCGAGCTCGGTTACCTGCATACCAAAGAAGGCAACGCCCTGCTGGCGACCGCGCTGATCGACGATGTGCTGGCCATCCTGGCCGTATCGCTGACCCTGGTGCTGGCGGGTGCTGGCGGCAGCCAAAGTCAGGCGGGCGCCGATTACAGTCAACTGCTGGTCATCATCCTGCAGATGGCCGGCTATATCATCGTCGCTTTCTTGCTGGCCTGGTACGGTTTGCCGCGTATCATGCGCTGGATCCAGCAGCATTCGCCGCTGTCGTCAGCTGACGGCATCCCCATCTTCGCGCTGATTAGCGCCTTGCTCTTCGGCTGGTCGGCGGAGTATATCGGCGGCGTGGCGGCCATCACCGGCGCCTTCATCGCCGGCGTCGGCCTCAGCCAACTTCCCGCCACCGGCATGAAACGCCAGATCGAACAGTCGATGAGCCAACTTGCTTATGTATTTCTGGTGCCGATCTTCTTCGTCGACGTGGGCCTGGAGACCGACCTCAGCGTCTTCCAACTCGATGCCCTGCCCTTCATGCTGCTGCTGCTGCTGATGGCCGTGCTCAGCAAGGTGCTCGGCGCCGGTTTCGGCGCGCGCATGGGCGGCTTTGACCTGAGGGAGTCGCTGCGCGTCGGCGTCTGCATGGTTTCGCGCGGCGAAGTCGGGCTGATCATTATCTCCATCGGCTTGACCAGCGGCATCCTCGACAGCAGCAGCGAGCTCTACGCGTCGCTCTTTATGGTCATCCTCCTGACAACCGTATTCACGCCGCCGATGGTGCGCTGGGTGTTCCAGGGCAAACAGCATGAGGCGCGCAAGCACCCGGCCCTCGTCACCGGCCAGTGAGGGGAGACACAATCATGAAATTGATTATCCTGATCACGTCCAATGTTGAGAATGGCCTGGATGTCGCCACGCGCTGGCAAGACGCGGGCGCGCCCGGCGTCACCATCCTCAAGAGCTTCGGTTTGCACAGCCTGCAGCGCGCCTCGCAGATCGAAGGCCTGGAGGTGCCCCTGCACATTGCCAGCTCAATGACGAGCCTGCTGGCTTACGTGCTGCGCGAAACGGAATTGAACAATCACGTCCTGCTGTCGGTCGTGCCCAAGGAGTTGATTCCATCGCTGCTGGACGAGGCGCGCGAGGTCATGGGCGACTTGATGGAGCCCAATCACGGCGTCGCTTTCGTCGTACCGCTGGACCAAGCCATCGGCGTGCGAAACCCCGAGAGCGCGGTTGGCTAAAGCTTACCACTGAGGCGCCCCAGGCGGGAAAACCGCGTGTGGCACGTTTCTCCATATACGTTCCAACTGGTGAAGCGTCGGACAAAACAGATCTGATCGATACCCTTCCGCGCAGTACTGTCTGATCAAGCCCAATGCTCGATCTTTATTGAAATAGTTCGTCCCGCGCCGAGGGTTAAGACCAGTGGCAAGCGCGGTGTGAAGGAGTACGCTCGCGCCAGTGCCCATTTTCGCGCACAGTTCTTCCTCGTCTGCCTGTGACCCAAAATGCTTCCCCTCTTCATGCGTGTGTATGTGGCAAGCCTCATGGCCTAGCGCCCCGGCCGTTGCGACTTGATCGGCCTCGGCGGGACCATTCCCGTTTATCGTCCACCTCATAAAGCAAGTTTGCACGCGGGCTTTTCTTTCGCGATCGTTGGCGAAGGCCCAGCATTGTGTCGACTGGCCATCACGAAACGCCGGAACATGGACGCGCTCTTCTACGATTGAGTCCAGTCCGGTTATCACATAGTTGTACCAAGCCGGCGCTACGGCCTTCATAAATCCAAGCGTCGTCCTTATGTGTTGAATAAATCGACTCGAACCCTCGATCCTGGGTACAGGTCCCGTAAGCGCGATACCGGAAGTTTGCGGGAGGCCAGCGCACTGATTAATCTGATACACCCACTGGCCCTGTTCCCTTTCTTCTTCGAATCGGCAATGCCATCCAAGAGAACAGCAACTGCCTCCGCTTGCCGGCGCGCTAGACGCGGGCCGCGCGGACGTGAAACATTGCCCGTTGTGAAACGCGTGGTAGCCGCGCACCCATTCCTCCTCGCTCTGGCACTGTCGATCAACTTGACAGCAATTGTTTACGCCTGCCGGCGCGCTGGCCACGGGTTGCGCCGGAGTCGTGTTCTGCGCCGGAACGGGCGCGGCGCATTGCCCGTTCTGATACGCCCAGTAGCCGGCAATCCATTCCGGATCACTTTGGCATTGTCGATCAACGAAACAGCAGTTGTTTATTGGCGCGGACGGCTGCTGAGACCCGGTTGGCGCGCTGTCATCAATGCGGCTGAAATTGACCCAATCCGCCAGCCAAACTACGTTTCCGCCTCGGCTGATCTTCAGCCAACTGCCAGACGCGCCAACGACTCGCATTATCGTTCCCGCTGTAACTCTGTCCGCGATGTCGGCAGTCAGACTGGGCGCGGCCCTCAGGTTGAGCCCTCTGTTTGCCCGTATAGAGTATTCCTGCGCGGACGATACCGCGCAAAGCACAAGGCTCGCGAAAATCAGCGCAATACATTTTGCTCTCACACACAACTCCTCATAACGGATGCCAGATCGACTGCTAGCAGTCTAGCAAAACGGAGCGCTAGCCGCAAAAGTAACTCCGAAACCGAATGAATCAAGCGCTAGGGGCTGCGCCCCAGCGAAGGCCATCGCGCACTTGAGTTCGGCGCCCGCCATGGCGTTTGACAGCGTCCAATCACGGCGTCGCTTGTCGTGCCGCTGGACCACGCCATCGGCGTGCGAAATCCCGAGAGCGCAGACGGCTAAAGCTCACCACACAGGCGCCCCGGGCGGGAAAACCGCGTGTGGCAGATCTATCCGCCTAGTCTTTGAATCGTCGTACAATACAGCTCTGGCATAAACCCTTCCCTGCAGAAACGTCTCACGACGCTTAACGCAGGTTCTCCCGCAAGGGTTACCCGCCTATTTCTCGGGTAAGGATCGAGGGCAACAGTGATGCCCATCATGGGTTTGTGGCACTCGAATTCCTCGTCTTCATAGATAATCCCAGCTTCGCCGGTATGTACATGGCAAGCCTCATGGCCCAGCACCTCAGCCGTATTAAGTCGATCAAGCCTGGCGCTGAAGCCCGTCAACTGGAACGTGTTTATCCAACAAGACTCCAGGCTAACTGCTCTTGAGCTGGAACTAGCGAGCGCGGTGCAAGGTTGATACGCATCTTGCTCCGGCACGGGGACTTCATAGATTAAGTCCATGCCGCTTATCACATAGTTGTACCACTCTGGCGCTGCGCTCTCCAACCAATCCAAGACCGTGCTGACATGACGAACAAATCGACTCGAGCCTTCTATTATCGGGCGCGACGGCGCTATCGGGGAATTTGGCGCGGACGCGGACGCGCGGCATTGATTGTTTTGATATGCCCAGTAGCCGGCTTCCCATTCCGGATTGCTTTGGCATTGCCGATCAACGTAACAACAATTGTTTACCGTTGCCGGCGAGCTGGCCGCGGGCTGCGCAGGCGTCGCTGGCTGAGCCGGGGCGGGCGCGGCGCATTGCCCGTTCTGATAGGCCCAGTAGCCGGCAATCCATTCCGGATCACTTTGGCATTGTCGATCAACGAAGCAGCAGTTGTTTATTGGCGCGGACGGCTGCTGAGACCCGGTTGGCGCGCTGTCATCAATGCGGCTGAAATTGACCCAATCCGCCAGCCAAACTACGTTTCCGCCTCGGCTGATCTTCAGCCAACTGCCAGACGCGCCAACGACTCGCATTATCGTTCCCGCTGTAACTCTGTCCGCGATGTCGGCAGTCAGACTGGGCGCGGCCCTCAGGTTGAGCCCTCTGTTTGCCCGTATAGAGTATTCCTGCGCGGACGATACCGCGCAAAGCACAAAGCCCGCGATTATCAGCGCCAAAAGCTTTGCTCTCATTCGCGGCTCCTAATAACAAACAATGGACCGATTGTTTCAAGTCTATATAAGCAGAACACCAAACGCAAAAGGCGGCTAAGAAACCGAATGAATCAAGCGCTGCGCGCCGCGTCTAAAGCAACGCCATCTCAACCTTGAGTTCGGCGCCCTCAATGGGGTATGATAGCGCCGCAGTAGGGAAGTAGCTCAATCGGCAGAGCAGGTGCCTTTGGAGCACAAGGTTAAAGGTTCGAGTCCTTTCTTCCCTGTAGAATCTGCTTTGACTGGAGGAACCCGCGCTTGCGGGTTTCTTTGATTCTCGCGCGACAGTCGAAGACCGCAGGGTCAAGCACTCATCTCCCTGATCAGCCGGCCCAGGATTTCGATGCCGGCGCGCAGGTCGTCTATCGGCACAAAGCTGAAGGAAAGCCGCAAATGGCGCGCGCCTTGTTCGGGATCAACATAGAAACCCGTGCCGGGCGCGAAGTAGACATTCTCCCAGCGCGCACGCTCGGCCAGATCAGCGATATCAACCGTCGGCGGCAAATGCAGCCAGATGAAATAACCGCCGTTCGGGCGCGAATAACTGACGCCGGGCGGCATGGCTGCGTCCAGCGCAGACTGGGCGATATCGCGGCGCTGTCGGTATTGCCCGCGCAGCCAGGCTAAGTGCGCCTCCCACTCCCCGCTGCGGCAGTACTCCGCCACGATAGCCGCCGTGAACGGATTGGCGCCGCCACCCATCTTCAACACGCCGCTGCTGACGAAATCGGCGATACGCGCGGCCGACGCAAGCAGCCAGCCAATCCGCAAACCCGGCGCCAAGGTCTTGGAATATGTGCCCATGCGCAAGACATTTTCGCCCGCGGCCAGCGCGTAAAAGCTCGGAGGCAGCGCATCGCAAAAGCGGATGTCGTTGTAGACGTCGTCTTCGACGATTGCGAAGCCGTACTGCCGGCTCAATTCGATGATGGCGCGCCGCCGCGCCTCGGGCATGGTGATGCCGCTGGGATTCTGAAAATTGGGCACGACATAGTAGAACTTCGGCGCGCGTCCGGCGTCGGCCAGCGCACGCAGCGACCGCGCCATGTCGCCGACGATGGCGCCGCCGTCGTCAATGGCGACGTCGCGAACGTCCAAATGACGGTCGCGGAAGATATGCAGCGCGTCGCGGTACGAAGGCGCGTCAACCAGGACGACATCGCCAGCCTGCGTCAATTGATCGCAAATCAAGTCGACGCCACCGGTGGCGCCGCCGATTATCATCAGGTTCTCGCGGCTGATGCCGAGGCGCTCGACGCGGTTCAGCCGCTCAACCAGAAACTCGATCAGCTGCGGATTGCCCTGCTCATCGCCGTAGTCGAACAAGCGCGTGACCTGCCCGCCGCCCCAAAGCGACGCGGCCGCCCGCCGAACTCCGGCGATGGGCAGCAGGTCATGGGACGGATGGCCGGCGAAGAGCGGGATACTGCCCGCGACCACACCTTGGGGCGTACTCTCCAGTTTCATCTACTGTGGCGTCGCTTCCGGCGGCAAGGGCGACACGTAGCGCTGGGCGCCGCGCGCCTGCTTGAACTCAGCTTGCGCCGCCGCCAGCAGATCCGGCTGGCGCAGCAATTCCAGACCGCCCAGCGCCATCGCTTTGGCGGCGAAGATCATGCCCTTGGCGCCGATGCTGGACCCGGACGAGGCCACGGTTTGCCAACTGTGCCCCGGCGTGCCCAAGGGCCAGCAGGTCGTCGTGATTTGTCCGGTGGGCGTGATCCAACTGACATCGGCAACTTCGGTCGAGCCGCCCATCAGCGGCGGCGTCGGCGAATGCGGGTAGACGCCTTCCCAGAGCGGATCTTTGCGAGCGGCCGCTTCCAGCGCCTGGCTGGTGGACAGCTGCATCCACTCGAAGCCGCGCTCTACCGAGCCATCGGGAAAGGTCTCCTGCAGTTCGCGGCCGAATTGACGCTCCTGCTCGCTGAAACGCATATCGTCCACCGCCGCCATCTTTTCGTAAAGCAGATCGGACATGACCGAGTTGGGCAGTATGTCATAGCAGCCGGTGATAAATTCGATCTCGTGCCGTGTGCCGCTCATCAGGGCCGCGCCCTTGGCGATATCTTGCATCCAGGCATAGATATCTTCGACCTGGGCGCGTTTCGGCGCGCGCACAAAATACCAGACCTGGGCGAATGCGGGCACGACATTTGGCGCCAGCCCGCCGCTGGTGACCACGCTGTGAATCCGCGACTCCGGCGGCACATGCTCGCGCATATAGTTAACGCCGGCATCCATCAGCATCACGCCATCCAGGGCGCTGCGTCCCAGCCAGGGCGAACCGCCGGCGTGCGCCGCCACACCGTGAAAGTTCACTTTGAATGAGTTCATCGCCAGGGACGTGCCATTCCAGGCGATATTGCTGTCCCCAGGGTGCCAGCTAATCGCGGCGGCCAGGTCGTCGAAGACGCCATCGCGCGCCATAAAGGTCTTGCCGACCAGGGTCTCTTCCGCCGGGCAGCCGTAGAAGCGAATCGTGCCGCCGATGCCGGCGCTGATCATAGCCTGCTTGAGCGCCATCACTGAGCCCATGCAGGCCGTGCCGAAGAGGTTGTGGCCACAGCCATGCCCGGGCTCGCCCTCTTGCAGCGGCGAGCGCTGGCTGGACAGCGCTTGCGACAAACCGGGCAAGGCGTCGTATTCGCCCAGGAAGCCGATAACCGGCGACCCCTCGCCCCATTCGGCGATGAAGGCCGTGGGCATCCCGCCCGCGCCCCAGCTGATGCCGAAGCCGTCCGCTTCCAGCTTGCCAGCCAGCAGCCTAGCGGCGAACTCTTCCTGCAGCGCCACCTGCGGATGATCCCAGATTTCTTTGGCGATATAACTCAGTTCTTCGTCATTGCTTTTCAGATGGTCAAGGATGATCTCTTGCGCGTCCATTGCTTCTCCTCACGCCGCGGCCGGCTTCTGCAGCATCAGCATAGCGCATACGACTTCGATTTAGAAGTGAGCAAGAGCACCCTTGAAGTCGCCGCATGTGTCGACGACATCGCCGCCAAGTCCATTGCAGGGGCGACCAATCTGGTCGCCCGTTGCCGCTGCGATCTGTGAATTTGGGCTGTCGCCTCTACAAGGCTTGAACTGTATTGGCGACAAATGCGCGCCTATTCTACCCCATCCCCCGGTCCGCTCCCGCCATCTCTATGGCAGGCATTCCGGATCATCAGGGAAGGGGAGCGTCGCGAAGTGGGATCGAGCGCTTTGAAGACAGCTTCAGCTAGTTGATTCTGGGGACGCCTGTCATTGAGATTGCGGAAAACGAGGGGATAGACTCAAGTGGTCAGAATCTCAAAGCAGCCCAAAGGAAACGCCCCGCAGGGCGCGGGGCGTTGGGGGATGGAATAAATATGCTTCAAATAACTATAGTTAGCTATAAAAAGCCTAACATATCTCAGCAATTGCTGTCAAGCAATTTGGGCAAGATTCGTCAAAATTGGTCTGAAGATCAATGCTCGGCGCGCCTGAAATGCGCGTATCACGTGCCGACGCCGGCAAATTCGGCCCTCTTGTCCAGCGCTTCCAGCATGTCTTCCACGGTCGTGAACTTGACGCGGCTGCGGCCAATTGCTTTGCCGCGCTGCAATTCAATCTCGTCCAGGACCTTCCAGTCGTCGAAGGTGATGTAGGTCGGCTTTCGCGCCTGCAGCAGCGCCAAAATCGCCGCTTCGCTGGTATCCGCGGGCCGCAGCGCGTTCCCGTCCGCGAAGTCCTCCAGGAAGCAGACGACAGTCTCGACAGCGTCGGGCTTGTTCGTGCCAATGATGCCGGTCGGCCCGCGCTTAATCCAGCCGGCGACATAATTGCCGGTCACTGCTTCGCGGCCTTCGTGCCGGGTCAGAACGCGCCCCTTGTCATGAGGTATCGTGCCCCAGCGATCGTAGAAGGGCACATCCGCCAGGGGCACGCCGCGATAACCCACCGAACGGAAGACCATGTCCACCGGCAAGATCTCGAACTCATCGGTGGCGCGCGGGCGCAAATTGCCGTTCTCGTCCAGGTAGAGCTCGTTCTTGACAATCTTCATCGCCACCACCCGGTCCTCGCCGATGATCTCCGCCGGGGACACCAGGAAGCGCATGATGATACGGCGGGACTTGCCGGTTAAGCCGCGATCCACATAAGATTGCAGGATCTTGACATTGCGGATGGCGCTGCGGTCGCGCGCTTTCTTCAGGCGCGTCGCGCTCAACTCGTCCAGCGAGGCGTCATCGCAGTCAACGATGATATCGGCGTCGGCCATCTCCCCCAGCTCCTTGATCTCGGGGTTGGAGAAGGCCGCCTGCGCCGGGCCGCGCCGCCCCAGCACATAAATCTCTTCCACTTCGCTATTCCGCAGCGCGTCCAGGGCGTAATCGGCGATATCGGTCTGATACAACTCATCCGTTGTCCGCCCCAATATGCGCGCCACATCCATCGCCACGTTGCCGACGCCGATCACCGCCACGCGCTTGACGCCCGTCAAATCGAAGTCGTAGTCGCGAAAATCGGGATGGCCGTTGTACCAGCCGACGAATTCAGTCGCTGCGTAGCTGTTGCGCAGGTCCTCCCCGGGGATGCCGAGCTTGCGGTCGGTCTGGGCGCCGGTCGCGTAGATGATACCGTGGTAATGATTGCTCAAATCGGCGCGCGTTACGTCACTGCCAAATTCGATGTTGCCGTAGAAGCTGAAGCGCTCGTGCGCGGCGATGCGGGTGTACAGCTTGGTGACCGACTTGATCTTCTCGTGATCGGGCGCGACGCCGCCCCGCACCAAGCCGAATGGCGTCGGCAGGCGCTCGTACATATCGACATGTATCAGCGGGTCGCTCTGCTTTAGCAGATGGTCGGCCGCGTAAAAGCCCGAAGGCCCCGAGCCGATGATGGCCACCCGTATCGGTGATAAGCTGCCGCCGTTTCGCGTCACTGAAGTTGCCCGTCTGCCTGCCTTAGCGGAATGACCAGGTCCTTGTGGAATGGCGTCAACGAGACCAGTTCGCCCTTCTCGTCGATGATGAACAGGTCCTCAACCCTTACGCCAAAGCCGCGTTCAGGATAATACAAGCCGGGTTCGATGGTCAAGACATTTCCGATCTGGAATATATCATCGCGCCGCAGGTGGCTGATGGACGGCCCTTCGTGGATCTCTATTCCGACGCCATGCCCCAGGCTATGGAGATAGCCTTCCATCGTGCCTTGATCGCTGCGAGTGGTGGCGTGCCCGGCCGCTTCGAAATGATCAAGCGCCGCTTCTTGCATCAGGTGCGTGGGCTTGTTCAGCCCATAAGCCTCCACTGCGATGTCAAAGACTTCCATTACCGTATCGTAGGCCGCTTGCACTTCCGGCGGCGCGTAGCCGATGCACCATGTGCGCGTCATGTCGTGATGATAGCCGCCGCCCAGCTCGCGCGGGAACAGGTCGAAGACGATGGATTGCCCCAGCCGCAGCGGCATATCCGCTTCGCCGCGGCTATGTGGGAAGCCGGCGTCACGACCCTGCGCGAAGATCATATTCGTGTCTTCCAGGCCGCGCGCCATGAGTTCGCGCCGCACCAGGTCCTTGATATCGCCGATGGTCATGCGCCGTCCGGCGTCGTCCAGCAGATATTCGCCGTCCACGCGCAAGTCGGCGATGGCGTCCCAGGCGACCGCCATAGCCTGGTTGGTCCGTTCCGCCACCGAGCGCAAGCGCGCGATTTCGTCGGCGTCCTTTGTAAGCATGGCCGCTTCGATTAGCGTCGACTTCTCTTCGACCACGAAGTCGTACTGCGGAAGTTGCTCTTGCAGAGCGCGATAGAGCGCGATAGTCTTGTTGATCGCCCACGTGCCGTAGAGCCCGACGCGCCCTTCGCGCAATCCCAGGCCGCGCAGGACATCCGACCAATGCAGCGCAGCCGCGCGGTTGGCGTCGCGCTCGGTTTCTTCCAGCCGATCGTAATACCCCAGCTCGACATCGGTCTTGACGTCGAGGCCGCTCTTCCGCGCCTCTTCCAGTTCCATTCGGTTGCAGACCAGCAGCGCCGGCTTGTCGCGCCGCTTGAAAATCGAGCCATGCGTGATCTGCGCCCCGCTGCTCAAGTAATAGCGCGCGCTGTTGAACTCTTCGCCACCGGTGACGACGATCGCATCCAGCTTGCGCTCCCGCATTAGACGGTCAAGGTCCGATTTCATCCGCGCTTTCCTCTGCCAACTCCAAGAGACGCACAGACTCACGATGATACGCGGACTGCGGGGCAAGTGTCAAATGGCGTCTTGCAGCGCTTGGAGCAACGCCTCGTCTTGCGCGGGCAAGACCGTGCGCGGATCAAGCAGAACGCGACCATCGGCGATGCGGGCGATCACCGGCGTCTCCGCCTGACGCAGACGCGCTGTGATCAAGTCAGGCGCGTCACAATCGACGGCGAGCAGCGCCGTGGGCAGCGTGGCGCCGGGCAAGCTGCCGCCGCCGACGGTCGACTCGCCCTCGATAATCACGCCGCCGACAGCTTCCGCCCAAAACGAAGCGCGCGCGCGGATGTCGTCCAGCGGTCGGGAAATCATCTGCCATACTGGGATGCATTTGAGCGCTTCACCGCGCCGATAATGCTGCAAGGTCGCGATCAGCGCGGCATACGTAAGCTTGTCGACGCGCAGCGCCCGCGCCAGCGGATGACGCTTAAGCGCTTCGATTGCGCCCGAGCGCCCGACGATGATGCCGGCCTGCGGGCCGCCCAGCAGCTTGTCCCCGCTGAAACAAACCAGGTCGACGCCGGCGGCGACGCTCTCTTGAATCGTTGGCTCGCGCTCCAACCCAAAGGACGCTGTATCCAGCAGCGTGCCGCTACCCAGGTCATCGACGGCGAGCAGGCCCCGCTCCCGCGCCAGCGCCGCCAATTCGCTGAGTGGCGGCTGCTCAACGAAGCCGACCTGCTTGAAGTTCGAGGCGTGTACGCGCAGCAGCATCGCAGCGCGCTCGCTGAGGGCGGCGGCGAAATCGGCCGTACGGGTGCGATTGGTCGTGCCCACTTCGACCAGATGCGCGCCGCTCTCTCGCATGATGTCGGGAATGCGGAAGCCGCCGCCTATCTCGACCAACTGCCCGCGCGAAATCACGACTTCGCGGTCTTGCGCCAGCGCGCTAAGAATCAGGACCAGCGCTGAGGCGTTATTGTTGACGACGACGGCGTCTTCGGCGCCGGTAAGCGCGCGCAGGAGTTGCCCGGCGTGCGACAAGCGGCTGCCGCGCTTGCCCGTGCCCAGGTCGAATTCGAGGTTGTTGTACGAACTCGCCGCCGCCAGCATCGCCTCCCGCGCCGCCACCGACAATACCGCACGTCCCAGATTGGTGTGGATGATGACGCCGGTTGCGTTGATCACGGGTCTTAGGCTGGGCCGCGTCGACTCGCGCAGATGCTGCTCTACCCGCGACAACAGTGCGCGCAGATCTGTCTCAACCGGCCGCGAATCCACAATGGCCTGGCGCGCCGAATCGATCGTCTGTCGTATCGAATCGATCACCAACTCGCGGCTGTGGCTGTCTATCAATTCTTGAATCGGGGTTTGCCCGAGCAGCGAATCAACCGAGGGCAAGCGCCGCAGTCGCGCTTCCTTATCGTTCATCCGCCAACTCGCGATTGCGCAAGAAGATCTCGATGACCAGAAACAGCAGGGCCAAAATCAGCAAGATTGGCAGCGTGAGATAGCGTGGGATCAGCAGCCAGGCGCAGGTTACCGCGATGATGCCGATCCAGACGCTGCGGCGGACGATGACGCCGGTTTGAGGCGCGCCAGCCTGCGCCCGCGCCAGGCGCAAGCTGGCCAGGCGCATAACCGGAATCGCGCTGCCAGTCACGGCGATCTGCAGAAAGATGAAGAACAACCAGATCTCGCCGCCAATCCGCGGCCGGGTATTGAACACCAGATGCGCCAGGCCGCCCCAGCCCACGATGGCCATAACTATCGCCGCCAGCAATACGCCGCGCGATTCGCCGCCGGCGCCGTGACCGCGTTCTCCTTCGCCTCTGCCTGTGCTTAGTCTATTGGCGAGCATACCGTTTGCCTGGCCTCCGCGCAGCGGCGTTATCCTTGAGGGGTCGCTTACGCAACGCTCCTTGAGTCTAGCAGCAAAGGTTGTGGCGCGCTGGCCTCATTCCAACCCGGCCAGCATCTCTCGCGTTTCGCGCGATGGCTTGACGCCAAGCGAGCGCTTGAGTTGCTTTTCGAGCACGGCGTAGTGCTGCCAGGCATCGGCGTTGCGTCCCAAATTGATGTACATCCGCATCGCGCCGCGATGAAAGTCCTCGCGCTGTGGCGATTCCTTCAAGGCGCGGACATAGAAGCCCAGCGATTCTTCCCAAGCCTGCTCTTCCGCCTTCAGCCGCGCCATGCCATTGAGCGCTTCCGCATACATCCCTTGCAACTGTTTGCGGCGCGCTTCTACCCAGGGCAAGCTGAGCGGGAACAGGAAGGGCGCCTTGTACATATCGATCGCCTCTCGATACAAGGCCTGGCGCACGGTCGCATCCGTCGCCAGCAGCGCGCCTTCAATCGCCTGCTCAAAATCAGCGACATCATAGTGCCGGACAACCTTGTCGCCGGGCACATAAAACCCGGTTGAGTAAGAGGTCAGCTCATAATTCTCGCCGTCGCCCACCATCAAGGATATGCGTTCGGTGATTTTCCGCTTGGTGACGTGGAATACGTTGGTCGCGTCGCGCACCGAAAGCTTGGGCCAGAAAATCTCAAATATCTGATCACGAGTGACCAAGGGATTGTCGATGAAATAGAAGAACAGGTTGCGCGGCAGGGCGCCGTCCCAGCTCTGAATCTCGCGCCCGTTGGAAACAGCGTGTCCCCGTCCGAACGCGTAGACTTCCAATTGAGGCTTCAATTCGCGCGCCTTGTTGAAGATCAAATGATTGCGCTGGTTGGAGGTGCCTAGAACAACCGCCTCGTCCCGATTGACCCATTCGATCCAGGGATCGTAAGTCAGCAGGCGCGAATTGACCGCCAGTTGCGACCGGTCCGTCAAATTCTCTATCAAGCCCGCGATGAACTGTTGAAACGCGTCATCGTGCGGTACACGGTCCAGTTCATCCAGATACAAGATGACCCGATCGTCGTTAAGTTGCGCCAAGTCCGCCGCCAGCGCCTGACCGATATCCGCCGGCGCGCCCTCCTCCAGCGCCGCCGAAAGCCGCCCGCCAAAGCCTCCTGCGCTCTGCTGAATACTCTCCATCAGTCCACGCACCCAGGTGGCGGTGGCGCCGCCGCCATCGGGCACGCGATAGTAGAACAAGCCATCCGACAGTCCGCTGAGAAAAAAACTCAGAAAAACATTTCGGTAATTGGACCACGGATACAAGAGGACAACTCTTTTGCCTTCGGTAATAGACATGAATGAGTCAAAAGACACGTTGGTGACGTCATGTGAAAACATCGCGGGACCCTTCGAAAATAATCGCGTATCTACGATGCAGATGCGGTCTAAGATAACATTCGTTACATCCGCGATATTAGTTTATCATAAATACCGTGAAGCCGCATATAGGCGTCTCGGCGCTGGATGCGGGCAAGGCTCAGTCCTCTTCTTCAGCACACTTCGACCGCCGCGCCTGAAAAGAAATGGCCGATCATAAGCACGCTTTAATGTATACTATATCATTATTACTCACTATTATCAAAACCTTAAAATCGTTGCGAGACACATGACTCTGATACGCGGCAATTACCGCAACTGCAGCTGGCCGCCACGCGCCAAGCCCCGCAAGTAAAGGGACTTGGGCCGGCTATGCGAATTCAATTGGAGAACAGGGCGACGGCGAAGGCTTATTCCCCGGCATGGCGCCGACAACCGGGCTACTGCTCTTCAATCGAAAGCGAGACGATCTTGTCGGGCACGATCGAGCGAGCGGGACGCTGCGGATCAATGCGCTGCAGCGCGCCTAAAACCCGCATGCTCTCGGCGTCGGCAACGCGCCCGAACACGGCGTGATTGCCATCGAGATGAGGCGTCGGCACAAAGGTAATGAAGAATTGCGACCCGTTGGTATTGGGCCCGGCGTTGGCCATGCTGAGCGTGCCCGGCGCGTCATGCCGGATGCGCAGCGCCGCGGGCTCGTCATCCCATCGATAGCCGGGCCCGCCGCGTCCGCTGCCGGTGGGGTCGCCGCCCTGGGCCATAAATCCCTCCAACACGCGGTGGAAAACCACGCCATCGTAGAAGCCATCACGGGCGAGGAATACGAAGTTGTTCACGGTGACGGGCGCGCGGTCGGCGAAGAGGTCGATGTTGATCGCGCCTTTGCTGGTGTCCATGACGGCGCGGTAGGTCTTCTCCGGGTCGATGGTCAGGGCTGGCGGGCTGCTGTATTGCTTGGGCATGGGGGCGTTTCCTTATGGGTGAGATGAGCGTTGACTCGAGGGTAGCAGAGATTTAGCGGCGGGGGTAGTCGCCTTCGGTCACCAGTAGACTCGCACGCGTTGGCTTCTACGAGTGGTCAGAGTATAATCTGGGCAGAAATAGTGGACATGCACTGATGGTAGAAGTAAATCCTGAGATTTTAAGATGGGCGCGCGAGACTGCCGCTCTCGATATTGAAGAAGCAGCGCGAAAACTTGGCCTTCGAGATTCGAAACGTCGCACAGCGGTAGAGAAACTCGTAGACCTAGAGTGCGGAGTAACGCGTCCCTCCTCGTCGCAGCTTGCAAAGATGTCGCAAGCATATTACCAGCCGCCCATAGTCTTTTACTTGCAGCAGCCGCCCAAGACCGGAGAGCGAGGCGAGGACTTCCGACCAGCATCCCAGCAGCGCGCCAATCACAAGGGCAACGCACATCTCAACTTGCTTATGCGAGACGTGAAGGTGTCTCAGTCGATCATCCGAGATCTGCTAGAAGAAAGCCGCGGTGAGAGATTGGAATTTGTCAACTCCGCCGCAGAGTCTATGGGCGTTGAGGCTGTGGCGCTAGATATCATCGAGACCTTAGACTTTGATATTTACGAATTTCGCTCTGCTAGCAACGCTCGGATTGCATTCGATTATCTTCGCCGCCTAATTGAAGAGGGAGGCATTTTCGTGCTCCTTCTCAGTGATCTGGGTAGCCATCACACAACAATTCCCATTGATGTATTTCAAAGCTTCGCCTTTGCTGATGACCTTGCTCCGTACGTCGTAATCAATCGTCAATGCGCTATATCCGGCTGGAGTTTCACAGCCTTGCACGAAGTTGTGCATCTCTGGCTGGGCAAAAGCGGAGTATCCGGATACTGGAACGAAGACAAGATTGAACAATTCTGCAACCAAGTCGCGGGCACAATTCTGTTTCGCCCTGTTGACCGCTCTAATCTTGCTCGTCGACTAAACGGTGGATGCCAATGCATACGGAAAGAGATAGAAACAGCTGCCTGCCAAATGAATATAAGTCGAGCTATGCTCGCTTACCTATTGATGCTCGACAAGAAAATCAGTCGAGAGTGCTGGGAAATCCTTCAAGGATACTTTGGAAGTGTCCGTGTTCAACACATGGGAACTGAACGCAAAAGACGAAGTTCTCAGAATGGAGGGGCTAACTACTATGCGGTACGGCGCTACCGCCTCGGCAATCGCCTCATAGACTTGACTCGGTATTACGTTAGCACGGGCCAGCTATCCGCAACAAAAGCGGGGGTCGTTCTAGGGGTTGCGCCTACGAGAGTGCATCCACTTTTGTTTCCTGAACGAATTTGAGGCCAACACTCTTGCTATATTTTCTGGACACAAGTGTTTTGATCGACGCAAAAAACAGATACTATCCACTTGAACGCATACCACAGTTCTGGAATTGGCTTGTACGTCAATCACTGGCGGGCAGCATAAAGCTGCCGCCTCAAGTAATTAGCGAAATCCTGGGATCCGAAGGTGCAGACGAAGAGCCTGTAGACATTCTTGCAGAGTGGGTGTTATTCAACCGAACTACATTGGAGTGGAACGACGAACTGTCCGTAGATTTACTTACCCGCACGTATAACCAAGGCTATGATAGCGCGCCTGAACATCTCACGACTGTGGATCCATTGACCGAACCCGCAGATCCATTCCTTATCGCCTATGCCCTTGAAAACCCGGACAGCCGTCGCGTCGTGACTATGGAAAATGTACAATCTGTTGGCACGACATTGCCAAAGCCCGCAAACCGAAAGATTCCGCTTGTATGCAGATTGCTTGGCGTGAAATGTATAAATACCTTTGACCTAATTCGCGAACTTGACTTTCGAATTCCAATGTGAGATTAGCAAGACACCCCACCCCATGCCCCAGCTAACCGAACTCTTCCAAACCCTGCCCTACGGACCCGCGCCGGAATCCGACGCCGCCGCGCACGCCTGGCTCGACGCCCACGACCGCCGCTTCGACCTCTTCGTCAACAACCAGTGGGCGCCCCCAGCGGACGGCCGCTACCTCACCGCCGCCAACCCCGCCCGCGGCGAGCCACTAGCTGAATTCGCCGACGCCAGCGCGCCCGATATCGACGCCGCCGTAGCCGCCGCCCGCGTCGCATACGGCGCCTGGTCCGCGCTCAGCCCACATCAGCGCGCCCGCCACCTCTACGCCATCGCCCGCAATGTCCAGAAACACGCCCGCCTGCTGGCCGTGCTCGAGAGCCTGGACAACGGCAAGCCCATTCGCGAAGCGCGCGATATTGACGTGCCGCTGGTCGCGCGCCACTTCTACCATCACGCCGGCTGGGCGCAGCTGCTGGACACTGAAATGCGCGACTATCAGCCCCTGGGCGTCGTCGGCCAGGTGATCCCCTGGAATTTCCCACTGCTGATGCTGGCCTGGAAGATCGCGCCCGCGCTGGCGACCGGCAACACAGTCGTCATCAAGCCGGCGCCCTACACGCCGCTGACCGCCCTGCTCTTCGCCGAGATCATCGCTGAAGCCGGGCTGCCGCCGGGCGTGGTCAACATCGTCACCGGCGGCGACGACGCCGGCGCCGCGCTCGCAGCGCATGACGACCTCGACAAAATCGCCTTCACCGGATCAACGGCTGTCGGGCGGATCATCCGGCGCGCCACCGCGGGCAAGGGCATCAAGCTGACGCTTGAACTTGGCGGCAAGTCGCCCTACATCGTCTTCGACGACGCCGACCTCGACGGCGCGATTGAAGGGCTGATCGACGCCATTTTCTTCAATCAGGGTGAGGTCTGCTGCGCCGGCTCGCGGCTACTCGTGCAGGAGAGCGTCGCCGACGATTTCCTGGCGCGTTTGAAGGCGCGCATGTCGCGCCTGCGCCTGGGCGACGCGCTGGACAAAGGCATCGACATCGGCGCGCTGATTGACCCGGCGCAGTACGAAATGATCGACCAATGGGTGCAGCGCGGCATCAGCGACGGCGCCGATGTATACCAGCCCGAGTGCGATTTCCCGCCGATTTCACAAGGGGGCTGCTTCTACCCGCCGACGCTGCTGACAAACCTGGAGGCCTCAGCCGCCGTGGCACAACAGGAAATCTTCGGGCCGGTCCTGGTGGCGCTGAGCTTCCGTACGCCCGGCGAGGCGGTCGCGCTGGCCAACAATACGCGTTACGGGCTGGCGGCTTCGGTCTGGAGCGAGAATATCAGCCTGGCGCTGGAAACGGCGCGCCAAGTCAAGGCCGGCAGCGTCTGGATCAACAGCACGAATCTCTTCGACGCCGCGGCCGGTTTCGGCGGCTACCGCGAAAGCGGCTATGGGCGCGAAGGCGGGCGCGAAGGCCTGTACGCGTACATGCGCCCGAAATGGCAAACGCGCGTCAAGCCGCAGCTGGGCGAGCCGCCGCCCGATTGGGGCGCGCATACGCCGCCCGCCCCGGCCGCCTTGCCTCCCCCTGGCTCTTCGGACGCGCCGAGGCGGGCTTCGCTGGACCGCACCGCAAAATTATACATCGGCGGCGGGCAGAAACGCCCCGACGGCAACTACACGCGCCCGGTGCTGTCGCCTTCCGGCGCGCTGGTCGGGCAGGGCGGCGATGGCAATCGCAAAGATATTCGCAACGCCGTCGAGGCAGCGCATAAAGCCAAGAACTGGGCCTACTACGCGCCGCACAATCGCGCGCAAATCCTGTATTACATCGCTGAAAACCTGGCGGCGCGGCGCGAGGAATTCGCCCGGCGCATCGCCGCCATGACTGAAGCCGCGCTTGAAGACGCCCGCAGCGAAGTCGACGCTTCAGTCGAGCGGCTCTTCCATTGGGCGGCCCTGGCCGACAAAGCCGGCGGCGCGGTGCAAGAAACGACACTGCGCGGCTTGGTTGTCGCAGTGCATGAGCCTGTCGGCGTCATCGGCATCGCCTGCCCGGACGCGCCGGCGCTGCTGGCATTCGTGTCGCTGGCGGCGGCCGCCATCTCGCGCGGCAACACTGTCGTCTGCATTCCGTCGCCGCTCTATCCCTTGAGCGCGACCGACCTGTATCAAGTCTTCGACACCTCGGACCTGCCGGCGGGCGTTGTCAACATCGTCACCGGCGACCGCGACCATCTGGTCAAGACCCTGGTTGAGCACGATGACGTGGACAGCGTCTGGTATTTCGGCGACGCCGAGGGGGCGCGACAGGTGGAAGCGCGCTCGATCTACAATCTCAAGCGGACGTGGGTCAGCTACGGCCTTGCGCGCGATTGGACCGACGCCCGGCAAGGCGCCGGCCCCGAGTTTCTGCACGAGTCGACTCAGGTGAAAAACATTTGGGCGCCGACCGGCGCTTAGGCGTATGCCTTTGTCAATTCCAGAAGCGTGTGCAACATCAAGTTGGCGCCATTGATGCAATCGGCGTCGCTGGTAAGTTCCTTCGGATTGTGGCTGATGCCCGCGACCGAGGGCACAAAATACATGGCGGCCGGCGCGATGGTCGCGACATTCTGCGTGTCGTGCCCGGCGAAGCTCAGCATGCGTTCGCGCGAGAGGCCCAGCTCGTCCGCCGCGCGCTCAATCGCGCCCATGACCGTCTCGCTCATGGTCGCCGGAATCACCGGCGGCGTCGCCTCATGCGAAACGCTCAAGTCGAACTCTGCGGCGCACTCTTTCAGCAGCTCAATCAAGTCAGCTTGCATCTCGTCCATCTCAGCCTCGGAACCGTGCCGGAATTCCAGCGCGCAGTAAACCTCGGCCGGCACAATATTGAAGGCGCCTGGCTTGGCGCGAATTACCCCGACATTGCAGACGCCCGGGCTGTACTTGCGCATCACGAGTTCCCGCGCGCGCAGGGCGAAGGTCGCCGCGCCCCAGAGCGCATCGCGCCGCAGCGCCATCGGCTTGGTCCCGGCGTGCGCCGCCTCGCCGCGGAATACCACATGGATCGAGCGAATGCCAACGATAGCGTTCACGACCCCGATATCGACGCCGGCGTCCTCAAGCCGCGTGCCCTGCTCAATATGAAGCTCGACCCAGGCCAGCACATCATCGCGCGTCGCCGCCAGCATAGACTCGCGCGTGATGCCTATGGCGTCAAAGCGGCGAATCAACTCGTCGACTTCCACGCGGCTGCGCTCAAAATCGGCCATGGTCAGTTGACCGACAACCGCCTTGCTGCCCATCAGCCCCATGATGGCGCTCTCTTCATCGGTGAAGTTGACCGCCTCCAGCGTGACCGGCGGCGTGACGCCCGCGTCCTTCAGCGCGCGCAGCGCCTCAAATGCCGCCAGCACGCCCAACGCCCCATCGTAGCGCCCGCCATTGGGCACGCTGTCGAGGTGCGAGCCGGCCAGGATGCGTTTCTCGCTCGGAGGATCGCTCAGCAAAATGGCCGATTGGTTGCCGGCGCCATCCATCGCATAGCCCAGGCCGGCTTCCGCAATCTTGCGCCGATACCAATCACGCGCGGCGATGTCGCTTTCGGTCAGCGCCTGCCGATCGACGCCGCCATTGGCCGTCGCCCCGATCTCCGCCAGTTCGCGCAAATCAGCCAGCAGGCGGTCTTCGTTTACTCTGAGCATCACATTCTGTCCTGTTTCGATTGACATTCCGCAATCCTAGCCGAAAGCGCGGCGGGTCACATAGCCCAAATGCGTTCCACATTTGCGCCTTATGCCAGTGGTTTCGCCGCACTATAATGACCGTGTAGACGGCATAAGGGAGAAGCGCATGAAACTCTATTCCTGGAATGTCAATGGCATCCGCGCCGCGCAAAGGAAGGGCTTCCTGGACTGGTTCCACGCCGAAGGGCCGGACGTGCTGACCGTGCAAGAGACCAAAGCCTGGCCCGAACAGCTTGACCCCGAATTGCGCCGGCCGGAGGGCTACCATACCTGGTGGGTGCACGCCGAGCGCAAGGGCTACAGCGGCGTCGGCCTCTTCAGCAAGACTGAGCCGCGTGATATCAAGCTGGGCCTCGGCATCGAGAAATTCGACAGCGAGGGCCGCACTATCATCGCCGACTACGGCGACTTCACGCTGATGACAACCTACCTGCCCAACGGCGGGCGCGACCACAAGCGGGTCCCCTACAAAATGGAGTATAAAGAAGCCTTTCTCGATTACGCTAATGGCCTGCGCGCGGCGGGCAAATCAGTGGTGATGACCGGCGACATCAATACCGCGCACAACGAGATTGACTTGGCCCGCCCCAAGCAAAACCGCAAGACGACCGGCTTCCTGCGCGAAGAGCGGGATTGGATCGACAAGGTGGTCGAGCAGGGTTATATCGACTCTTACCGCCACCTGAACCCGGAGAAGGAAGGCGCCTACTCCTGGTGGTCAATGCGCAGCGGCGCGCGCGACAAGAATATCGGCTGGCGCATCGACTACTTCTTCATCTCGCCCGACCTGCTGCCGAAGATGGCCGCGGCCGAGATCCACGCCGATGTGCTGGGCAGCGACCACTGCCCGATCAGCCTGACGTTGGATGTTTGAAATCTACCACTGAGGCACAGAGGCACAGAGTGTTTCGGCCATGTAGACTGTCACTCAGCCGCCACCACCAGCTCGCTGTGAATGTAGGCGGGTCGACCGTCGTATTCAAAGGCGTACCAGAGCGCAGTGCCAAAGACCACCTCGCCCTCGGCGCTGAAGGCTAGTAGGATTTCAGCGCCCGGACGCAAAGTGACAAGGATGTCGCAGTTGGTTTGCGGGCAAGCCCTAGCGTTCGCCCCACGATTGCCACGCGTCTCCACAAACATAGTCCGGTAAGTCGCGGTCGCTTCCGGCGTTGCAATCAGCGTAGCTGTCGCCGTCGGCGGCACGTCGGTCGACGGGACTTTAGTTGGCCTCTCGGAAGGCTGCGCGCTACTGTTGGTTTCCACCGATATGCTTGCAATGGGCGACCGAGCATTCTCTGCTGCAGCACGAACCTCAAGTATGACGCGGTCGCCCGCTGACAAGCCCCCAATTCTCTCTAGAAACCCATATGCGACCTGCCATCTTGTAGGGGGCGGGTTATTTACTTGATATCGATATTCATAGCGGTCCGAGCCGCGAACCGCCGACCAACTGAAGGCAATGCTGTGGGCTGTTATAGATCGGACTGCCAAGTTGGGCCGGGCGAGCATTCGGGCGGCAGGCGACGACGCAGGTGTCGACGTCGGGGACCGATAGCTCCGCGACGTGGATGAGCTTTTTCTGCTCGCAGTATTACTTGTCAAAAGAGTGCTGAAGCACACGAGAAATACAATGCTAAACAGCAAGGCTCTTGCAAGGGAATAGGCAGCAGCCACAGCACTTTTGCCCGATCCCGATCGTCTATTTGCGATTCGCCGCTGCCCCATCCCGCGCAATGTCCGCAATTGAGCGTCATCCAAATCGAACCACTCGCCGCGCGCGCGATGATTGGCAAAGCGTTGATGAAGATAGTATTCAAGCCTCGTGGCATCATTTGTCCTGAAAATATGGACAACTTTGGTTTCAAAAGGCAAGGTTACTTCAAACTTGTTCAGCCGTCGATAAGGATGGTTTGTACGTCCGATCTTGTAACGACGGCTAAAGTCGACGTCTTGAATGACGTATACATAACCGGCAGGCGGTTCAAGCCGCGGCAACCGTTCGTAATTCGCTATAGGGACACTCAAGACTTCCCAATGTTGCCGCATTGAATTTGCCATTCTGAAACAGATTATGCGAGATTATAGCATGAAGCCGGCCGCATTCGCCCGGAGTGACGACAGCCGCGTCTGACCGCGACAGATGTGCTGGAAACTGGCAGTCTTGAGACGGTCGCCGAGATCGACATCCTCGAAAACGACAACAGCACCCGCCGACGCAGGCGCCTGCCACTACCAGGTGGTGCGATATCCAGTAGCCGGGGTCGTAATCATCAACACGATAATGAGAATGATGACTAGAACCGTAACAATTCTGGGAAGCACATTCGGATGCTTCTCCGTCCATTGCCAGAATCTGTATCCCAGGGTTCCCGGCTCGGGTGGCGGCGGCGGTTCCGGAGCGTCCTCATCCACCGGCAGGGACACAGGACGGTAACGGTGACGCCGAAGCCCGGCCCGGCCGTACTCCTTGATTGTCGGGGGCTTTGGCCGCTCTTGCCGATCCGCGCCCTGCAAGTACGCTGCCATCAGGAGTTCATATCGCGTGCCTTCACTGACGGGCGCCTGCTGAGATTGCCGCGCCAGTTGCGGTGTCAGATAGTGACTGCTGTGGCTGTCGATCTGCAGAGCTGAGGACCGCAATTCACCCAGTTGATAGGCGTCCAGTGTCAGCCAGGCGCTGCCGAGACGCGCTTGGTGAGCTTCGTAGAGGCCGGATTCGCTCGCTGACAAATCCGCCGACTTCAGGATTGAAATCAACTCGATTCCCATTTTCCCTTCGGCCCCAGCTGACGCGGCATGAACCAAAGACGCGGGATCCTGCGTCCCCTGGATGCGATACGCGTCGCGTCCGATATCTCGAATGACACAGATGTAGCCGGCTGGCGCGTCTAGCGCCGGCAATGCCAGATAATCTTTGGGCGGCAGACTCTTCAACATAACATAATCTCGCGCGACTCTAACGCTGCATGCGACAGACGCAGCCGCGTACGCCTCACAGGCTTTCGGCGACCAACTCGCCGTGAACGTAGGCAAGGCGGCCATCATACTCGAAGGCGACCCAGCGCGCGATGCCGTTGACGACCTCGCCCTCGGCCTCGCCGTCCGGATTGATTGCGGCGCCCGGGCGCAGCCGGCCCAGAATCTCGCAGTCCGTGCTGGGGCATGCCCGCACAAGCGCGTTGAGGTTATTCGCAGTTTCGATGTAGAGCACGGCGGGCAAGTCAGTCGCCGCCACAGTCGGTTCCACGGTCGCAGTCGCTGTCGGTTCCAAGTCGGCCGTCGCCGTCGGCTCATCGGTGCCGGTCGCTTCCGGAGCGGCGGTCGCCGTTGATCGCAAAGTCGCCGTGTGACGCGGCGGCGCCGTTTCACTCGGCTCGGCGGTGGCGATCGGTTTGTCGGTGGAAGTAGGCGCGCGCGTGTTGGTGGAGCTTGCTGCGGCGGGCGCAATCGTATTGGTCGGCGCTAGCGTATCGGTCGGCATGGCAGTCTTGGTAGATGTCGCCGACGGCATGGCGGTATGGCTCGCGGTCGCTGACGGCCGTACCGTCACAGCAACTGCAGGTCGACTCCGCGACAGCACCGAACTATGCACATATAGCGTCCTGCCTCGGCGCAAGAATGCGATCCAGGCGCTATTGCCGTCTATAGCCTGTCCGCTCTCGTGCCGTTGCGCCGCTATCCTTGCGCCGACTTCCAGAATCTCAGCCGCGCGGCAGGCTCGGCTGGCGCAGACACGCGCGTTCGCCCGCACCATCACATAGAACACATCGCCAGCGCGCGCGAAAGGCGTGGGCGATACCCTGGCCGTCGGCGACGGGCGCGCAGTCGCTGAGGCAAAGACTCGCGGCTGGCTTTGCTCCGTGAGCGGATTCGCCAGTTCGCTGAGGATCCGGCGCAACTGTGGCGCGTTGCCCAAAACAGCCGCGCCCAGCGCAACGATCGCCAGCAGCAGCAGCCAGGTCCCCAAGCGGCGCTGCGGACGCGGACGCGCGGCCTGAGTTTGTCGCGGCGACGCGTGCGGCGGCGCGGCGACGACGCGCGACTTGTCGACAAGCGATCGCCCCTCCGCCTCGCTCAGCGCCAGGTCGCGCAGAGACGGCTGGCCGGACTCCCGCCGAGGCCGCCGCCCGAAGTTTCGCAGCTGGCCGACTTCTGCCGGGTCGAGGTCAAACCAGTCGTCGATGTCGCCGCCGGGCGCGAAACGATCATGCAGTTCCAGCGCCAGCGCCTCAGCGTCCGCAGCCGATAGCGCCAGGAACAATTTCGTTTCAAAGACCAGATCCATCTGACCCGCGAGCGCGCGCCGGTTGACCTCCTGCATGACCACGATCTTGAAGCGGTCGCCGAGATCGATGTCTTCAATGACGATGACATAACCCGCCGGCGGACTCAGCCGCGGCAGATTCCTCGCCCGCGCTAATGGTATGTGTTTGATGCCCCGCGCATCCGGCACGGTTCGCTCCGCAGATGAATACAGTCGCGAGTCAGACTATAACATAAGCTAGGACTGTCGGGCTTCAATTGGCCGGGGCCGCTCCCCAAGGCTTTCAAGCGCGCCAAGGCCTTGCCGACGCTTCATTCACGGCTGGAGAATGACGAATGGAAATCCCTCGTACGCCAACAGAAAGACAAACAAGATAGCGACGATGGCTGCAAAGACAACGATGCGCTTAATCAGCCACTCGCCGATGAATTCTTTGAACCTGGCTTCGGTCGAAAGGCGGTAACGGCGTTCGGGCAATTGGCGCCTCAAGCGCGGGCAGCGCCGCAAAGTCTCGGGGGGCGTGGCTTCTCACGCCGTCACTCTCTTCGTGCTTGCGCTTGATTGCCCGTTTACGCGGACCATCTTGTAGTGCGCTAACTGCATCCGTCCATAACGCAAAGAATCGCAGACAATATTAGACACAATACCACTTGCAGCGCCTTGCCGGCATCGCTTTCGCGGAAGTTTTCAAGACGCTCCGATATGCTCAGCGCCAGGCGCTGCGGACTGTCCAGGCCCTCTCGCCAGTCGGGAGCTTCCTGCTCCTTATAGGACTTCAGCGACTTGGCGCCATACGCTCGAAACAGCGGTTGCCTCGCGGAACCGCTCGGCCGCAGCCCCGCGCGGTCCCACCGCAGCCCCGCGCGGTCCCGCCGCAACCCCCAGCGGTCCCGGCGCCGACGCCGCCCGGCTTGGCCGGCTGGCGGCGTCTTCGGCGCATCCGCGGGCGCGCTTTGCGTCAAGTAGCGGCTCGGGTGCGCGTCAATCTGCAGCACCGAGCGGCGCAGCGCCTCCAGTTGGTATTCGTCCAGCTCCAGCCAGGCGTCGCTCAGCTGCGCCTGATGTTGCTCGTAGAGCATCGCTTCGCTGGCGGCCAGGTCTTCCGTGTCCAGTATGGAAACGACCTCGATGCCAAAGCGCGACCCGCTCTCGGCAAGCGCATCCTCAATCAAATCACGCGGATGGCGCGCGCCCTCAATTCGCCACAGGTCGCTTTCGATATCTCGCAACACGCAGACATAGCCCGCCGGCGGCTCATGCCGTGGCTGCGATTCGTAATCTCTCGGGTCAATGCTCTGCATGTCGCTTTGTCCCGCTTCCAATACTTCGGCCTCGTCCGCTCAACTCTCCTTATTCTAACATCCACTACCGCGCTGCGGCAGCGCCTGCGATCTCCCGCTCAATCATAGCGATAGATCCGCCGAATCAGCGCAGCCGCATAAAGTATAATGCAGCTATGAACATCAGTCGCGTCGTCGACGAGAGCTACGCCATCGCCGCCAAAGCCTTGGTCATGGGCACATCGCCGCAAGCGCTGGCGCGGGCGCGCGAACGCGCCTTTGTCAAAGCGCTGGCGGCTCGCCTCCGCAATGAATACGCCGGCGACGACATTCGCGTGTTTTCTCGATTCGGGCGCGGCAACTGGCGCGAATTTGGCGCGGAACAGCTGCTCAGTGATATATGCGTCTGCCGCGTCGACAGCGGTCGAACGGGCGGACGTCAAAGCCGGGACTTTCTCTTTGTGACGGAGGCGCTCGCGCAAGCGGAAGTCGAATTGTCGCGCGATTGGCGGCGCGAGGTCCAGGCGCTGAACCGGCTGATTGCCGGGTCGGCTGCCGCCAAGCTGATGGTGACGGCCTTGCCCGCGCGCGGCAGCGCAGAAAGCCTTGAGACACTACAGGCGCCCTTCGCCGCGCTGCCCGGCGCCGCCAGCCTGGCCCTGATCCCGCACCCCGCAGATTGGGAGACAACCGAGGCGGCGCCAGAAGCTTGGCGCCTTGATGAAGGCGAGTGGATCCAGTCGTCCTGAGCCACAGGGAACGATAATTCGTGAGCGGGAGGGAAAATGACCGTATCAGCCATCATACTGATCTTGACCTTGTTCATCGCCAGCCTGGCCGGCCACAATCAGCGCGAGGACCCGTCAACCCAGCGCGCGCTGCCGTGGATTGACACCTTGGCGCTAATCCGAGCGGACGATGGCCAGCGCCTGCGAGTCAACGGGCGCCACGCTGAAAATTGCGGCGCGCCCTGGCAAACCCGCGTCCACGCCTTCCCGCACAATCTGGATGTCCAGCTTTACCGCGAGGTCGCCACTGCCGCCGACTGCAGCCCCCAAGACGCTCCCTTTGAAATTGAGCTGGACCTCGACAGCGCTTTGGACGAGCGCGCCGTCATCATCAACGATCAGGTGTGGGGGGCTTCGCGCGCCGACTTTGTCAAACTTAGTCTTTTCCCGGCGTGGATCGAGCAGGCGACGCTGCTGCCGGACGCGAACGGCGGCCCGCGACTGCGCCTGCAAGGCAGCCAGGCCGTGGGCTGTACCCTGCCGCTGCTCTTCACCTGGCGCGAGACTGGCGGCGGGCTGTCTTTGGGCGTGTATAACGCCATGGATGCCGCCGGTGTATGCCCGGCCGTGCTGGTCGATATCGACGAAACTATCGTCTTGCCCGCAACCGAATTGCCCGCCGATACGTTATTGGAGGTGAACGGCATACTCGTCAATGAACTGGAGACGCAGAACGTGAGCGACACTGACAAAGTCCTGACCAATATCTTTCAAGTTGATGCAACCGTTGCGGGCGATCGCGTCAGCCTGGCCGTCGCAGGCGAGCATCCCGACGGCTGCGATTACCCTGTGCGGGTCGCGCAAAGCCGCGACGGCAACCGGGTACAAGTAGAGGTCTACCGGGAGATTCCAGCCGATGTCTTCTGCCCGATGATTCTGCAACCCTACAATGGCGTTATCGAGATCGAAGGCGCGTTTGCCGCCGGTGACTATGCCATCCAGGTCAATTCTCATTCGCAGACGGTAAATATCCCGGGAGCCTGATCATGCGCCTGCGCCTTCTGCTTGTACTGCTGCTCTCGGCCGCGGGCGGCCTGCTGCCGCTTAGCGCGCAAGAGAGCGGCAGCATCGCCCTCACCGTTTACAACGAAGGCACGGCGCTGATTCGCGATCAGCGCGCGCTGAAGCTCGAAGCCGGCGTCAATACCGTTGACTTCCAGGACGTGGCCGCCACCATCGACCCCACCTCCGTTACCTTCCGCTCCTTAAGCGACCCGGCAGGCACGGTCGCGCTCGAGCAGAATTACATCTACGACCTGGTTGACGCCGAGGCGCTGCTCTCGCGCTACCTGGACGAGACCATCAACGTGACGACGGCGGATGGCACAGTCTACAGCGGCGAGCTTTTGAGCGGACGCCGCGGCGACGCCATCTTGCGTACTACCGATGGCGAAATCGTCGTCCTGAGGCTGTACGACGCGCGCGACATCCGCTTTCCAGCGCTGCCCGAGGGCTTGATCACCCGCCCCACCCTGCAGTGGCTGCTGCAAAGCGCGGCTGCCGGCGATCAGCAGGTGGAGATCACTTACCTGGCCGGCGGCATGAACTGGACTGCTGACTACAACTTACTGCTGAACGACGCCGAAACCGCGCTGGACCTTCGCGGCTGGGTCACGCTCAACAATCAGAGCGGGCGCGCCTTCCAGGATGCCCGGCTGAAACTCGTGGCCGGCGAACTCAGCCGCATCGAGCCGCAGCCAGCGATGATGGAGTCGCGCGTCATGGCAATGGACATGATGGAAGAGCAAGCATCGCAAGTGGAGCAACGTGAACTCTTTGAGTATCAGCTGTATCAAGTCGCGCGCCCGGTCACGATCAAAGACAACGAGACCAAACAGATCGAATTTGTCAGCGGCGACGAGATTGCGGCGACGACTTTCTTCGTCTTCGACGCCTCACCGCGGCCGGGCGGCTACTTCTCGCCCATTGACTATCGCGACGGCTGGACGAGCGACAGCGGCGATGTGCTGACTTTCCTCCTGTTCAACACCGGTGACGAGAGCGGTCTGCGCGCGGACCTGCCGGCCGGGCGCATCCGCGTTTACCAGCAAGACATCGACGGCGCCGGCTTGCTCATTGGAGAGAACCGCATTGACCACACGCCGCAGGGCGAAGACCTGCGCATTCAGTTGGGCAAGGCCTTCGACCTGGTCGGCGAGCGAAAGCAAACCAGCTTTGAAACCGTCTCTCGCACAGTTGTCCGGGAGACATTCGAGATTGCGCTGCGCAATCGCAAGGACAGCGAGACGGTCGAGATTCGCGTGCCGGAACGGCTCTACCGCTGGAGCGATTGGGAGATCAGCGAGAGCTCGGCGCCCTTCGAGAAGCTGGACGCGGCGACGATCGAATTCCGCGTCAGCGTGCCGCCGGGCGGGGAAGAAACGCTAACCTACACCGTACAGTACACCTTCCCGCGGACGCGTTAGGCGAGTTGCCGAAATTCTACCTCACCCCCGGCCCCCTCTCCGAATCATCAGAGAGGGGGTGTGACGCTCTGTGTGGACAGGTGACCAAGCGCTAGCTTCCCCCCGTTGATACGGGGGGATTGAGGGGGGTAGATTTAGTCAGGCGTCTCGCAGACACCGAAGCTGTCTTTCATAAAGGCCTCATGAGAATCAAAGACCGTCAGATCGCTGGCGTCCCACAAGCGCTTATAGCCGGCGTCGCTGCATAATTCCCAGGAATTCCTAACGTCTCGCAGATCCGTCTGCAAAATGCGCAGCGCTCGCCAGCGAATGCGCGGATCGAGCACGGGGAACACCACCTCGACGCGATTGAGCAGATTGCGCCGCATCAAGTCGGCGCTGCCCATGTAGAGTTGCTGATTTTCCGGCGCGTTGCGGAAGTAGTAGACGCGGCTGTGCTCCAGGTAGCGGCCGACAATGCTCTTGACGCGGATGTTCTCGCTCAAGCCGGGCACGCCGGGGCGCAGGCAACACAAGCCGCGCACAATCAAGTCGATTCTCACACCGGCCTGGGACGCCAGATAAAGCCGCCGAATAATATCGTCTTCTTCCAGCTGATTCATCTTGAAGATCAGCCGCGCGTCCTTGCCCTGGCGCGCCGCCGCAATCTCGCCATCGATCAGAGTGAGGATTCTATCCTTCAAGTATTCCGGCGCGACCAGCAGGTGATGATATGTCGTCTCGGGCGCGTAGCCGGTCAGCCGATTGAAGAGCCGCGACGCGTCATCAGCGATCTGTTCGTTGCAAGTGAACAAGCCAATATCGGCGTAAAGGCGCGCGGTGCTGGCGTTGTAATTGCCCGTGCCCAGATGCACGTATCGGCGCAGCCCATCGCGTTCGCGGCGGACGATCAGCGACACTTTGGCGTGCGTCTTCACGGGCAGCTCTTCCACGCCGTAGATGACGTGCACGCCTTTCTCCGCCAGCGCCGTCACCCACTCCAGATTGTTCTCTTCATCGAAGCGCGCCTTCAGCTCGACCAGCACGGTAACTTGTTTTTCGTTGTCGCGCGCCTCGAGCAAAGCGTTGACGACCGGCGAATTCTTGCCGACGCGGTAAAGCGCCGTCTTGATCGCCAGCACATCGGGGTCGCGCGCCGCCCGCTTGAAGAAGTCCTCGACCGGCGCGAAAGAATCGTAGGGCAGATGGACGATGACATCTTGCTTGCGAATCACCTCGAAATAATCGGCAGTCTGGGCGAAGGGCTTGGGCGCGCGCGGCGCGTAGGGCCGGTCTTTCAAGTCCGGGCGGTCTACCTGCAGCACTTCAAAGAGATCGGCCGAACCCAGCTTGCCGTTGATGCGGAAGACCTCGCGATTGGACGGCACCTCCAGCGAATCCATCAAGCGCGTCAACATGCGATCGCTGATGCCGGCCGGCACGCTCAAACGGACGACCGAGCCGAAGCGCCGCTCGCGCACGCCTTGCTCGATGATCGACTTGACATCCAGCAAGTCTTCATCCTGCTCATGCTCGTAATCAATATCGGCGTTGCGCAAGATCCGGAAGGGAAAGGCTTCTTTGATACTCATGCCGGGGAAAAGATCGGACAGATAATCGGCGATGATGTCCTCCATCCACAGGAAATGGTATCCATCATGGGCTTCGCCAGTGTAATTGCTCATGACTGTTTCGAGGCGCACCATCCGCGGCAGCACCGGCACCGGCACTTTGACGCGGGCGAAATCGATGCCATCGGACAAATCACCGTGCTCACGTTCCAGATAGACGCCCATATTCATGCTCAAATTCGATATGAAGGGGAAGGGCCGCGCGTGATCGACCGCCAGCGGCGTCAATACTGGAAATACCTCCGCGCGGAAATAGTAGCTGATGGCGTCGCGCTCTTCCGGGCTGAGGTCGCTGGTCTGGATAAAGTGGACGTCTTCCTGCGCCAGCAGCTCAAAGACTTCCCGTCGCACGCGCCGCTGCCGCGCGATCAGCGTCGAGACTTCGTCATGAATCTGCCGCAGCAGCTGCAGCGGGGTCGTGCCGTCAGGCCGCGTCCAGGGATTGCTCAACTCCAGGCGCTGAAAATAAGCGCCGACGCGCACCATGTAGAATTCGTCGAGATTGTTGCCAACGATGGCGATGAACTTCACCCGCTCCAGCAGCGGTGTCGTCTCGTCCTCCGCCAGCGCCAGCACGCGCTTTTGGAAGTCGATGGTGCTCAATTCCCGGTTGATGAAGTTTTCGGGCGTCAATTCCGGCGCCCGGCCTTCTCGTGTCTCGGTCATCGTCGCGCCTTGCTTGATGCAGCCAATCTGTGAATCTCTTGGGGAGATGATACAGTAAGATTAACGAAAATGCGAAGCATAAGCCCGGCTTCCGACCAGTTGCAACGCCCGGCGACAATATCGCGTATAATGGTGTGATGATGTGAGAGAGGCGTACAGGCATGAAAATCAAAATCGGCATTGGCGTCGCGATCGCGCTATTGATTGCGCTGCTGCTCTTGCCCGGCATGCTGGGCCGGCTGATCGGCTTGATTCTGTCGCTGCTGGTCTGGGGCTCGAGCGGCTATCTGGCCGGCAAGGTCCTGCAAGGCGAAGGCTACGGTTTGCTGGGCAATATCCTGTTGGGCTTGGTCGGGGGCTTCGTGGGTTCGTTGCTGGCAGCGCTGATTGGCATCACCGGTCTGGTCAAGCTGCCGCTGATCGGCGGCATTCTGGTGGGCGCGCTGGGCTCGGCGGTTGTGGTCGTGGTCGCGGGTTTGGTGGGTGGCGGGGACGAAGAATAGGGATTTCACCACAGAGACACATAGGACACAGAACGGCGCTATAGACGGCCCTGATTGACGCCAGCGTGGACTTAGGGCACAATGTGACCGTGGAATCGTTTGACAGCAGGGAGCTAGCAATTGGATCCAAACGCGCAGTTTCTCATTACAGTAGGCACGGTCATCGGCGTCTTCTTGTGGTTGCGCAACGACATTAACCGGCTTGACACCAAGATTGATCGTGTTTACGACACATTGAAGAGTGATATCAACACCTTGAGCGGTGAGGTGGGCTCAATTCGTGGGGAGGTAAACTCTTTGCGCGGCGAGGTCATCACCCTTCGCGGGGAGGTTGCGACCTTGCGCGAGAGCGTGGCGTGGCTACGCGGCCGGCTGGGATTTTCCGACGAGAACCCAGAGGATGACGCGCTGTAGCTAACATTTGGCGTCCAACCACTATATTCGATCTCTTCAGTTTTCGTTGCGGGCGGGCAGCGCGGTTTCCCGCAAAAGTAACGACTTCAGCGCATCACCCGCTTTGCGCAGACCTTCGGCGTAGCCCTTCTCGTAAGCACAATAGGCGCATTTGTGCCGTCCGCTCTCACCCTCTTTGCCAGCTTGACTGAATGGCAGTTCCAACATAATGTGATCAAGTGGCTTCCGATTTGCTGGTTTCCTGTGAATCTGACATGAATTCATCTGTTTTGGCATCTTTACACTCCATTAGCCAAGACTTGCGTCACGTATGAAATTCGAAATTAGCAACTCGTTCACAGCGCCGCGTCCATCCGATTTGCAATTCACCATGCGCGGCGCTTGAACCGTTGTGAGTCTAAAGACTGACGCATCCGCATACAGATCGCGGATGAAGTCCGTATCGCTGTTGGACAGCATGAACTTGGCGCCGCGCTCGTGAAGTTCGCGGCACAAGTCTCTTAGCGCTGTTTGCTCCGCCTCTCTGAATCCGGTTTTGGCGTAATCGGTGAAGGATCCGCCTTCTAGCGGATGGTATGGCGGGTCGAAATATACGAAGTCGTTCTCCCCGGCTTCTATGTCAAGGAAATCTAGCTCGCGGACTTCCACGTCCTGCAAGGCTTCGTGACAGGCGCGAAGATTATCTTCCTGACAGATAGCCGGCTTCTTAGAGCTCCCCATCGGCACGTTGAACTCGCCTTTGGAATTCACCCGCCAGAGGCCGTTGTAGCAAGTCTTGTTGAGGTAGATGAAGCGCGCGGCTATCTCGACCGGGTCGCCGAGATCGTGTTGGCCGCGAGTCTCGTAGTAGTAGTCTTTCGCGTGGCTTCGGGCGTGCTGCTTCAGCCGCGCGATGAGTGGCTCGGGGTCGCGCCGGATGAGCTGGTAAGTCTGAATAAGATCATAATTGATATCACTTAAGTAGGCCTGCCCCCCCCCCGCTGAATTAATTCTTCCTTCATTTTTCAGGGCGAAGAACAAGGCGCCGCCGCCTACAAAAGGCTCGTAATAGTTGTTGAATGCAGCCGGCAGTCGCTTCATCAATTCGGGCAGCAGGCTGCGCTTCCCGCCGACCCACTTGACGAAGGGCTTCGCGGTTCGCAATTCCGGCAGTGGCGGCTGAGGCATTCTGGTCTTCCAGCGCTGGGCCAATCGCACACTTGATCTATATGATCGTTTCGCGCGTCTGTCAAGCGGAAGCCAGGAAAGCGACAAATGCCGACCACATCGCAAATCTGAACAGGGAACAAATAATCTCTGTGTCCTCAGCCGTTCCAACAAAGTAATGATAATTCAGGAGTCCCCGCTTTTCTACCCCCCCCCCGGCCCCTCCCCGAATCATCGGGGAGGGGAGACTCGTTGTTGCGGGCGGGGTGTTCAGCGAAGTTCGCATTACATACTTGGTGTTACTTCTGTGACTCTGTGGTGAAATATCCAGTCGAGCGCGCGAAAATCCCAGAATCCAAATCGCCGATCATCTATGGTATACTCCCCCACTTAACCGACGCAGTTACGATCAGGCAGCGGCGAAAGGAACTGCATGGCTGCACCGACTAAAGCGATGCTCCTGGACTGGTACCGGCAGATGGTGCTGATTCGGGAGTTTGAAGAGACCTGCCACCGGCTCTACGAAGAGAAGCGCATCACCGGCGTCTACCTGCACCTCTACAGCGGGCACGAAGCCAGCGGCGTCGGCTCGATGGCGGCGCTGCGCAAGAGCGACCATGTCATCACCGCCTATCGCGATCACGGCATCGCGCTCATCCTGGGCATGGACCCCAAAGCCGTCATGGCCGAGATGATGGGTAAGAAGACCGGCAGCAGCGGCGGCAAGGGCGGCTCCATGCACCTGGCGTCCAAAGACCACAATTTCTGGGGCGGGTACGCCATCGTCGGCGGGCATTTGCCGCTGGCGGCCGGCATCGCGCTGGAAGCGCGCTATCACGGCAAAGACGATGTCACGATGACCTATGTCGGCGATGGCGCCACCAACAACGGCTACTTCCACGAATCGCTGAATATGAGCGCGATATGGGATTTGCCGGTGGTCTGGATCATCGAGAACAACGGCTATGCCATGGGCACCGAGGTCGATCGCGCCAGCGGCCAGGTCGAGCTGCATCGCAAAGCCGAGGCGTACGGCATCAAGAGCTTTGGCCGTGTTGACGCCCAGAACGCGCTCGAGGTCTACGCGGTGGCGTCGAAGGCGGTCGATTACGCGCGCGCGAATGGGCCCGCTGTCATCGAACACGTTACTTATCGCTATCGCGGGCACGGCGTCTCCGACAAGCAATACGACGCCCGCGAAGATATGTCGGCCGAGCTCAAAGAATGGATGGCCACGCGCGAGCCAATCGTGATTCTGCGCGACTGCATCGAAAGTCAGTACAACGATGTCGCCGATACCCTGGCCGGGCATGAGGCTGATGCCAAGCGCATCGTCGCTGAAGCCGTGACCTTCGCCGAAGCCAGTGAATTGCCCAGCGGCTACGAAGACCTGATGCGAAATACTTATGTAAGCTCTGAGCGGGTCCACAAGACGGCGCATACGATCGGCGCCGGGATAGATTGAACAAGCAAGGACATAACATGGCAGCCAGAAATGTCGCCATGCGGGAAGCCATCCGCCGGGCGCTACGAGAAGAAATGCACCGCGACGAGAATGTCTTCGTCATGGGCGAAGAGGTCGCCTATTGGCAGGGAACACACCGCGTCACGCGCGGCTTCCTCGAAGAGTTCGGCGAGCGCCGCGTCCGCGATACGCCCATCAGCGAGATGGCCATCGGCGGCGTGGCGGTGGGCGCGGCCATGGCCGGCTTGCGGCCCGTCGCCGAATTCATGACCATCAACTTCGCATTCCTGGCGCTGGACGCCATCGCCAACCACGCCGCGAAGGTGCGCTACTTTTTCGATGGCATGTTTACCGTGCCCCTGGTTTATCGCGCGGCCAGCGGCTGGGGCAACCAGGCCACGGCCTCGCACTCGCACGCGCCCGAGCCGATCTTCGCGCATTTCCCCGGCCTCTACGTCGGCTGCCCGTCCAACTCGCTCGACGCCTACGGCATGCTCAAAGCTTCGATCCGCGACGACAATCCGGTGCTGTTCACCGAGAGCATCGCGCTCTATCCCAAGCCCAGCCCCATGCCGGACGACCTCGATGAGGACTACCTGATCCCAATCGGCAAGGGCGACATCAAGCGCGAGGGCGGCGATGTGACGCTGGTGGCTTACGCGCGCGGCGTCGACTGGGCGCTGCAAGCGGCGCGCGCGCTGGCCCGCGATGGCGTGGAAGCGGAAGTGGTCGACCTGCGTTGGCTGCGTCCGCTGGATATGGCGCTGGTCTATGAGAGCTTCAAGAAGACCAATCGCTGCGTGATCGTGGAAGAGTCCCTGCCCATGTACAGCTTCGGGAGCGAGATCGCCGCGCTCTTGCAGGAAAATATGTTTGATTATATGGACGCGCCGATCAAGCGTGTGGCGGCCGAAGACGCGCCCCTGCCGTATTCCAAAGACATCGAGTTGCTGGCGCTGCCGGACGCGCAAAAGGTCGTGAATGCGGTGAAGGAGATCCTGTAAATGGCGCATGAAGTCAAGCTCACCACGGACGGCTTGCTCATCAACTGGCTGAAGCAAGTCGGCGACGCCGTCAGCGCCGGCGATATCATCGCCGAATTCGAAGCCGACAAAGCGACCGTCGAAATCGAAGCGGGCAGCGCCGGCCAACTGCTGGAACTCCGCGCCGAGCCCGGCGACGAACTGGGCGAAGGCACGGTCATCGCCGTCATCGGCGCCGGCGGCGAATCGACGGCGCCGCAACCCGGCGCGACTCCTCAAGCGGAGACTCCCGCGTCGGACGCACAACCAGACGGCGCCACAAACGGTCAAACCATGACCGACGACGGGCGCGTCAAAGCGTCGCCGCTGGCGCGCCGAATCGCCGCGGACAAGGGTATAGACCTCAGCCGCGTGCAGGGCACGGGCCCCGGCGGGCGCATCGTCAAATCCGATGTGGAGAATCTGGGCGCGCGGCCGCAATTGCCGCCGCTGCCGGCCGCGCCGCCGGCCGCCGCGACCGGGCAAGCGACCTGGGGCAAGCTGCCGGAAGACGATGTCGAGATCATCCCACTGTCGCGGATGCGCCGGGCCATCGCCGACGGCACCGTGCGCAGCATGAGCAATACGCCCCACTTTTACGTCACTGTCGAAGCCGATGTCGAGCCGCTGCTGGCGCTGCGGGCGCAGATCAACAGCGCCCTGGCCGAGCGCGGCGTCAAGGTCAGCGTCAATGACATGCTGATTAAGGCGTTGGCGCTTACGCTGCGCGCCTACCCCAACTTGAACACGCACTATTACGGCGACCGCTTCGTGCGGCACGAACGCGTCAACATCGGCATCGCCGTCGCTCTGCCCGAAAATGGTTTGGTCAATGTCGTCTGCCATGATGCCGACACGGTCGCGCTGAGCGAGATGGCGGCGAGCAACAAAGCGATGTACGAGCGCGCTCGCAGCGGCCGCATCAAACCGGACGACATCCGCGGCGCCACCTTCACCATCAGCAATATGGGGCCCTTCGACATCAAGGATTTCACCGCAATCATCAGCGCGCCGGAAGCGGGCATCCTGGCGGTGTCGTCGTCGCAGCGCGTGCCGGTCGTGCAGGCGGACGGCTCGCTCGGCGTTGGCACGCGCATGAATATGACGCTGAGCGTTGATCACCGCGTCAGCAACGGGGCCGAGGGCGCGCAGTTCATGAATCACCTGCGCGAGCTGATTGAGAACCCACTGCGCCTGCTTGATTTGCGCGGGGTGTAGAGAACGCAGCGCTATGGTCAGCTTCCGGACTATAGATCGCGACCATATTATTCTGCGCCGCGCAGAGGCAAGCGCTTGTCTTCATCACGGATTGAATCACTCGGCTGCGCTGACAGCTTGCAGCGGCATTGAACTGCTGCTTGAGTATCTTGTGTCACGCTTGTATGAGGATCTTAACCGGACTAGCCGCCGGAAGGCTAACTCGCTCCATAAGCGAGTCGAAGACGAAGAGCGCAGGAACTCCGCAAAGACGACCTACTGGGGATTAGGCCGGTGGGTCGACATGTACAAAAGGCAAAGTATTTTCGCCGCGTTAAGCGCCCAATATGATTTCAGTTTCCGGACTCTCAACGAGCAATCGCTAAGTGAAGCCAACGAAATCTGGAATAAATGCAAACATGACCCGTATTTGGCGACGCGAGAGAATGCCGCGCGCACAGTGCAGTTGCTGACGTCTTGCTTGGCTGAAACTCAGTTTGAACTCGAACAGAACGAACAACTGCAAGTAACTGTCGGCGCATTCGGCGCGCACTGGCTGCATCAGTGGGAAGAGCCGCTACTGCGCTGGGTAGCGACAAACCAAGATTCGCCACAAACCAAAATCCTGCTCTGTTTGGCGCCGTTTTTGGACGTGCTCATTCGCCTTATTGACGACGATCGCGTGACCTATGAATTCAAGACGCCGTTAATGGTTGCAGTCAACTACGTCTTCAGCACACTCGACTTGATGCCCGAAGACGAGGACAAACTCAGCGTCGACGGCCTTGTAGACGATGGCGCCGTTCTCGTGCTCACTTTACATTGGCTAATGCACAAAGACCCATTCGCCAAGGAACTACTTATCCGCCATTGGCCCGGCGGAGAGAGTATCGTCGAAGAGATTGAAGCACTAAAACAGCACATCTGGGCGTGGCAGCAAGACCTGTTTCCGGAAACAAAACGGCAATTCGGTTCACAACTTGTTTGGAAAGTTCTGCAGAAAATCGCCATTGACGGTCCGGAGGCCCTTTGGCAAAACTATTGGCAAGAAGAATACAGGACCGGGGCGTAAGTTCCGTAGTTCTCGAATGCCCCACCGAGTTCTCTTCGTCGATTCCCTGTACCATCCCGAAGAATTACAGGCGGATTTGCGCCGCACGCCGCCTGGCAGCCCTAAGCCGCTCTTTCCCCGCAGTATGGCGCAGCACGCCTGGGAACGCGCGCTGCTAGCCGCCGGCTGCGCGCTTGAAGTCTTCTGGCGCAACCTGCCCGGCTATGGACCGCGCGATATCAGCCGCTTGCGCGCGAGCGTATACCGCGCGGGACTTTCGCCCGGCAAGCTCGCCGCCGCGCTAATCAGCCGCGCGCCCGCGCAGCTCAATCCCGATTTGCGCCGCCGCAACCAACTCCTCCTGGCGAAGGCGGCGCGCTTCCAACCGGACATCATCTGGCACTCCGGCGGCAACCGCGAAATCCTGCCGGCGACCCTGGCGCGCCTGAAGGACGAACACAACTGCAAGATCGTCTACTGCAATGGCGACTCGCCAATTGTCTTTTCGCACGCGATTGAGCGCGCCGCCGCCCCGCTCTACGATCTGGTCCTGGTCAACGACTATTATCACGGGATGCAATGGCGCGAATTGGGCGCGCCGCGGGTCGAATGCCTGCCCGGCGTCGGCATGGATCCCGCGTTGCACTATCCGCAGCCGATCACCAACGTGCCCGATGCATACCTCTGCGATATCGGCTTTGTCGGCACGCTGGTCCCGGACAATCTGTACAGCGAGCGGGTGGCCGCGCTCGAGAGCCTGCGCGATTTTGACCTGGGCGTCTGGAGCGTGCACGAGGCGCCCGCCAGCTTGCGGCCGCATTTTCGCGGCCCGGCGCTCGGCGAGACGATGCTGCAAGTCTTGTCGTCGGTGAAGATCAGTCTTAATGTCCACGGCGACTTCATGCGCTACGGCGGCAATATGCGCCTGTTTGAATGCGCCGGGCTGGGGACCTTTCAGCTGGTGGATGACCGGCCCGGCGTGCATGAGTGGTTCGTGGACGGCGAGCACCTGGTCACGTTCAGCGATTTGGCGGACTTGCGGGACAAAGCGCGCTACTACCTGGCGCATGCTGAGGAGCGCGAGCGGATCGCGGCGGCGGGCCGCGCGCACGCCCTGGCGCATCACCGCGTGGAGCAGCGCGTCTCGCGCGTGCTGGGGATGTTGGGGGC